>NZ_JBVIDV010000002.1:218545-263041 GCF_055572195.1 Streptomyces sp. NPDC030809 | reverse complement strand
GCCGTGGTGGTTGCCCCCTCCCCCAGGTCCTGTTCCCCCGGGGGGGGGGGGGGAGGGGGGGGGGGGGGGGGGGGGGGAGGGGGGGGGGGGGGGTCTTCCCCCCCCCCCCCCCCCTCCGGCGTCATTTCAGCGACGCGCCACCCGCAACCGCGTTACGGGGTCACGCTCTGGATCTGGACGCTGCCGTTGCCCGCCACCGTGCCGCGGGAGTTGACCAGCGAGACCTCGCCGAAGAACTGGCGGCCCTCGGGGGCCGCGCTGGCGACGAGGACGTTGGCGCCGACCGAGGCGGAGGCGCCGTTGGCCAGGTCCACCGTGGCGGCCTCGTCGACCTGGACGGTGCCCAGCGAGTCGGCGAAGTACACGTCGCGGTAGTCGTACGTGGTGCCGCCGGCGGCGACCGCGTAGCCGATGACCTTGATGGTGTAGGTGCCGGCGGCCGGGTTGGCCAGGCTCACGGCCTCCTCGGAGTCGCCGTCCGCGGAGGAGCCGACCTTCACGCCGTCCTTGTAGACCTCGAGGTCGAGGTCGGCACCCGCGTCGGACACGTTGCCGATCGCGACGTCCAGGCGCTTGGCGCCCGCACCGACGGTGACCTCGGTGGTCTGGGTCTCACCGTTGGCGATGGTGGGCTTGGCCACCTTCGCGGAGCCGAGCGGACCGCCCTTGAGCTTGCCCTGCAGGCCCGCCCAGTTGTTGGTGACGTTCCACTGGACCGGCGCCGGGGTGCCGATCTTCGCCTCGGGGATCACCTTGACCGCCGGGTCGAACGCGGCACCGAGGACCGAGATGTCCACGGTGTACGGGTTGTCGAGCAGCGGGGAGGTGCGGCGCGCCTCGACCTCGATCTCCCAGACGCCCGGCTGCGGGTTCGCGTACGAACGCAGGTCGGGGCGGCAGGTGTTGGCCGGGTTGTTGTAGTTCGGGTAGCAGTTGATCGTCGCGCTGTTCTCGACCGTGGTGCCGTACGGGTGGATCGAGATGAAGCGCGTCTGGCTGCCGGCCGCGAGACCGCCGAGGGCGACCTCGAGGGACTTCGCGCCCGCCGGGACGTTCACGAAGTACGACTTGTGGCTGTTGCGCTGGACCGAGGAGGTCTCGGAGAAGCCGAAGGACGGCTTCGCCAGCTGCTTGGCGACGACGACGGTGGAGAGGATCTGCTTGTCGATGCCCTCGGTGGTCGCGTCGTCCAGCTGCAGCAGGCCGCTGTGCACGCCGGCCGTGGCGGGCTTCGCCTCGACCTTGATGGTGACGGGCTTGTTCAGCGGCAGGGTGACGTAGTCGTAGCCGCCGACGACCTTGAAGGTGCCGTCGTTGTTCCGCCAGGACAGGTCGTGGCGGACGCCGTACTTCGGACCCGAGGTGCGGGTGACGACGACGTTGTAGACCTTCTTCTGGCCGGCCTTCAGGCCGCCCTCGCGGTCGTAGATGCCGGTGCCGAAGCCCGGCTCCTTCAGGAACTGGTCGAGCGCGGTGTCGACCGGCGCCTTCACGGTGAAGTCGTGGGCCTTCGCGCCGCGCTGGACGGAGTCCCAGGCCGCGTTCACGTCGATGAGGCCCGCGCCCTGCTCGTGCGCGCCGTAGCCCTTGATCTTCTTCGCCGTGCTGGTCAGCGCGGTGCGCAGGCCGGCCGGGGAGAGGGCGATCTTGGACTGCTTGGCGGCCGAGAGGAGCAGCGCGCCGACACCGGCGGCCTGCGGCGAGGACATCGAGGTGCCCTGCAGCATGCCGTAGCCGGCCGGGAGGGTGTAGCCGGACTCGGCGACGGGCGCACCCGGCATCCAGGTCTGGATGGTGTTGATCGAGGCACCCGGGGCGGTGATGACCGGCGCCTGGCCGCCGTCCTCACGCGGACCGCGCGAGGAGAACGGGAACATGGCGTACTTCTTGTCCACGCCGGAGCCGTAGTTGGCGGCCCAGGTCTCCTTGGAGACCGCGGCACCCACCGACAGGACCTTGTCGGCCAGGCCGGGGTCGCCGATGGTGTTGACGCCCGGGCCCGAGTTGCCGGCCGAGATGACCAGCTGGACGCCGTAGGTGTCGATGAGGCGGGTGTACAGCTGGGCGCGGGCGTTGTTGCCGTCGTTCAGCGCCGGCAGGCCGCCGATGGACATGTTGACGATGTCCACGCCGCGGTTGACGACCAGGTCGATCATGCCCTCGGTCAGCGCGACGTTGGTGCAGCCGCCGGACCAGGAGCAGGCGCGCGAGGAGACGAGCTTGGCGCCGGGCGCCTGGCCGTTCATCTTGCCGCCGAACAGGCTGTTGGCGGCGGTGATGCCGGCCACGTGGGTGCCGTGCTCGGACTCGATGATGCCGACGTTGACGAAGTCGACCTTCTTGCCGACCCAGTCACCGCCCAGCGGGTCCATCGGGACGTCCTTGCGGATCTCGATGACGAACGGGATCCGCTCGGCCACGTCGGTGGCCGGGTTGTCCGTGCCGAAGTAGCCGACCTGGTAGCCGTCCTTGTACGGCTTCATCGGCTCGTTGTCCGTGAAGTCGCCGTTCTGGTCGGTGTCCACGCGCACGGTGCCGGCGGCCGGGTCGTACAGCAGGCCGAACCTGTCGGTGGTGTCGCCGTCGCGGTTGACGTCTCCGGCCATGTCACCGGTGGCGGTGATCGACTCGGAGAAGCGGCTCCACTGGAAGTTGCCCTCCGGGGCCTTCCAGCTCTGGCCGCCCGCGGAGAAGGTGCCGCCGGCGACCGGGGTGATCTGCGCGCGCCACGTGGCGTCGGCGTCGGTCAGCGGGTCGGTCGCGGTCACCCAGTCGACGATCTTGCGCTCGCCGGTGGTGGTCTTCTGGAGCGCCGGGTGGCCGAGGTCCACACCGGAGTCCAGGATGCCGATGGTCACGCCGCGGCCGTCGGCCTGCGGGTGCGCCTTCACGAAGTCCACGGAACCGGTCTCGAAGGACGGGTTGTACGGGTTCTTCGCCGGGGTGTCCTTGCCGGGGCCCGGGTAGGCCGCGTCGGAGGTGCGCGCGACGGTGCCGTTCTCGCGCTTCGCGTCCGGACGCGGGTCCTCCAGCTTGATCTCCTGGCGCAGGTCGATGCCCGTCACGGAGGAGAGCTTGGCGGCCGCCTTGAGGGCGGCCTCCGCGCCGGCGGTCGGCAGGGTGGCGCGGACGTAGCCGAGCTCGTCGTACGTCTTGCCCACCGAGGCGCCGGCCACTGCGTCGAGCTGCCGGGCCACCTGCTCGGTGGCGCCGGGGGTGGTGGCGACCATCGCGGTGACGGTCTTCTCGCCCTTGGCCTCGGCGTCGGCGAGCAGCTTGGCGTCGTCCGAGCCGAGCTTCTCCTCGGCGGACTTCAGCGGAGCGGTGGCGGCCGGGTCGCCGGCCGTGATCGCGGCGAACGCGGGCACGGGGCCCGCCGCTGCGAGGGCGGCAACCAGGCCCGCCGCGGCCGCGACGCGCGCAGCACGTCTGGCCCCGGATATCGAACTGGGGGATTCGAGGGTCATCAGCATCCCTGATAAGTGAAAGAAACGGTCCGGATTTCGGTGCCGGATGACCGGTCAGCTTTCCGCACGTGACAGGGGTTTGGGGAGGCCTGCCGGAGACGGGTGCCCGTCATGGCGGACACCCGCCAGTGCATGGGATGCGTCAGCGGGAACGTACCGGGACGCACCGGTACGAGTCGCGGGTGTTGAAAGAGTGTCAGAAGTCGACTTGTCTACTCACTGGTCGTCGCGCGAACGGGCGTAGTGGCGCGAGGCTTTTGCCCGGTTTCCGCAGGCCGCCATCGAACACCAGCGCCGGGTCCCGTTCCGCGAGGTGTCGAAGAAGTGCAGGATGCAGGCCCCGTGCGCGCATGCGCGGATCCGGTCGGGCCCGGTGCGCAGCAGGCGCAGGTAGTCGTGGGCCGCGGTCCACGCGGGACCCCAGGCCCGGTCCTCGAACTCGGGCACCTCGCCCGGACCCTCGGCGGTCAGCGTCGGACGCAGCCGGCCGTGTCCGAGCACCTTGTCGACCAGGGCCAGGGCGGTGGGGTCGGCGGGCTCGGCGACCGCCCGGGCGAGGGCCTCGCGGGCGGTCAGCAGGTGGATGAGCGTCGGGGCGTCGGCGCGGAAGCGGTCCGCCAGTCCGGCGCTCTCCAGCCAGACGGCGAGGCCCTCCAGCCGGGTCAGCCCGGCGGCGCCCGCGAACAGGTCCTGGCGCTCGCCCTCGCGCATCCAGCGGGTGTTCAGCAGGTCCAGGGAGACGGGTTCCCCGGTCAGCGGGCGCGGGTCCCTCGTGGCGGCCATCCCGGTCTCCTGTCCGATCCTCCGACGCGGCTAACCACTCAAGCGTACGTGGCCGGTTGACGACTCGGAGACTAACCCCTAAAGTCATTTTCAGAGGTTAGAAAAAAAACCGCGGTTCGAGGCGTGCGGGACCCGCCCGTGCGCCCATCGGAGAGGGGAACCGGTCATGACGACCACCGGCACGCTGACCACCGGACACGTGGGCCTGAACGTCACCGATCTCGCACGCTCGCTCGACTTCTACCGGGAGGCCCTCGGGTTCGAGCTCCTCCGCGAGGGCAAGGAGGCCGGCCGCCGGTACGCCTTCCTCGGCCGGGACGGGACCCTCGTCCTGACCCTGTGGGAGCAGGCCGAGGGGGCCTTCTCCCCGGCCGCCGCGGGCCTGCACCACCTGGCCCTGTCCGCGGCCTCGATCGACGAGGTCCGGGCGTACGAGAGCCGGCTGCGCGCGCTGGACGTGAGGTTCGCCTACGAGGGGGTGGTGGCCCACGCCGAGGGGGCCGCCTCCGGCGGGATCTTCTTCCACGACCCCGACGGCACCCGCCTGGAGATCTCCGCCCCGGCGGGCGCCGAGGACGCGCCCGCCCCCACCGCGGGCGCCCCCACCTGCGGGTTCTTCTAAGCCGCAGCAGGCGCCCGGCAGCCGTTGCCGCCCGCCCGCACCGCACAGCCCGTGCGTGCAGCCCGTGCGCACGCAGTCCAGGCCGAGCAGAAGGAGACCGTCATGGCGGCCGCCGTCCAGTCCACCGGGCCCTACCACCAGGGCTCCCGCACCGTGCAGGACCGGGTCGGGGTCCGCGAGCTCGCCGACCACGTCGGCCGCTCGATCGGCCCGGGCATCCGGGACGTGGCCGCCGCCTTCCTCGCCGCCCGCCCGTTCCTCGTCGTCGGGGCCGCCGATGCGGCCGGCCCCGGCGGCCGGGTCTGGGCCTCCCTGCTGACCGCCGGTCCCGGCTTCGTCCGGGCCACCGGCCCGGACCGGATGTCCGTGGCCGGCGGACTCCCGGCGGGCGACCCGCTCGCCGCGGCCCTGGCCGCACCCGGCACCGCCGTCGGCACCATCGCACTCGATCCGGGCACCCGCCGCCGGATGCGCCTCAACGGAACCCTGGAGCCCACCCCGCGCGGGTTCGCGGTCACCGCGCGGCAGGTCTTCTCCAACTGCCCCAAGTACCTCCAGAAGCGGCAGCCGCTCGCCGTGGCGGAATCCGGTCCCGGCGTCGTCCGACGCGGCCGGGCCCTCACCCCGGACCAGGAGCGGGCCGTACGGGCCGCCGACACCTTCTTCATCGCGACCGCCGGACCCGACGGGGTGGACGCGAGCCACCGCGGGGGCAATCCCGGTTTCGTCGAGGTGCTCTCCCCGGCGGAGCTGGCCTGGCCTGACTACCCGGGCAACGCGATGTTCCTGACCCTCGGGAACCTGGCCGCCGACCCCCGCGCCGGACTCCTCTTCCCCGACTGGGAGACGGGCCGCACCCTCCAGCTCACCGGCCGCGCCCGCACCGCCTTCGCCCCCGACGGCTCACGCACCGTCCGCTTCACCGTCGAGGAGGCGGTGGAGGCCCTCCACCCCGGCCGGCTGCTGTGGAGCACCCCCGAGTACTCCCCGGCCAACCCCCCTGCCCACCCCCGGGCCGCCGCGCCCGCCGACCCCCGGGCCACCCCGCCTGCCAACCCCCCGGCCGAAGCCCTCTGAGCCCCCGGTCCGCCCCCGCCGCCCCTCCGGGACGGCTCACCGCGGCAGGACGACCAGGTACGCCGCCGGCTCGCGGTCGCCGGATGCGGTCAGCGCGGTCCGGATCACCGCGGCCTGCTGCTCGGCGTGGTCCCGCAGCTTGCGCGGGGTGATGTACACGACGGTCAGCCCCAGCCGCTCCAGGTGCTCCCGCTTGCGCGCGTACTCGCTCCACTGGTCGTCCCCGCCCTGCCGCGGGGCCCGCGTGTCCAGCTCCACCGCCACCGCCTGGTCCGGCCAGTACGCGTCCACCCCGCCCAGGTGCGGCCCGCCCGGCAGTCGCAGGTCCACGTTCCACAGCGGGTCCGGCAGTCCGAAGGTCCGCACCAGCTCGAACAGCCGGTCCTCGGCGATGGCGCGGCCCTCGGCCAGCAGCGAGTCCACCGCGTCCACCACGTGCGGCCGGTTCAGCAGCCGCGCCTGCGTCAGCTCGCGCACCACCGCGGCCGGCTCGCAGTGCCCGCCGCGCACCGCCTCGCTCAGCAGCCGCCGTACCGTGCCCGCGTCGTCCAGGTCGGCCACGGCATCGGCCAGCGCCCGGGCCACCGGGGCCACCGGCAGCCCGGTCACCTCCTGGGCGCGCGGCAGGGCGTGCGCCCGCACCAGGTGCACCCAGCCCACCGAGCGCAGCCGCCGGGTGCCGGGCACCAGGACGTCGATCCGGTCCAGGGCGAGCAGCGGGGGAGCGGAGGAGAACCCGTACAGGGCCAGCGCCGCCGCCCCGGTGATCATCGCCTCGCCGCCGCGGCGGGTGGCGTACAGCAGGGCCCCGTGCAGCCGCTCCTCGCTGGTGGGCACGCCCGGGTGCAGCAGGAACACCCCGGGCAGCACCTGCTGCCAGGGGCCGCCGGTCCGGCAGCGCTCGGCGGTGTCGGAGGGGGTGATGCCGTGCTGGCGCAGCTGGCTCACGCTCAGGATCCGCGGCTTGCTGCCGGTGAGGTGCTGGAGCGGGCGGGGGGCCGAAACACCCTGGAAGGTGGGGGAGTTGTGGTTCATGAATCGGAGATTCCCGTTCCCCCCGGGCCTCCTAACCGCTGTTACGCGCTCGTCGACAAATCCGGACAAGCCTGCACTAAAGTACGGGCGTTCGACTGCCGACACTGCGCAGCGGCCCGGTTCGCCGCGCACACGGGTGCGGGCGGGGCAGAGGCTTTCGCCCCCGCCCCGCCCGCACCCCTCACGGCACCCGGATCAGGCCGCGCCCCCGTCGCACGCCTGTGCGCGCAGGGCGCGGGCCAGGTCGTCGCGGGACTCCAGCACCAGGCGGCGCAGCGCCGGCGGGGCGTCCTCGTGCGCGGTCAGCCACGCGTCCGTCGCGTCCAGGGTGGCCTGACCGTCCTGGAGCGCCGGATACAGCCCGCGCACCACGTCCATGCCGATCTGGATGGAACGCTCGGCCCACACCCGCTCGATCGCCTCGAAGTACTTCGCGGCGTACGGCGCCAGCAGCTCCCGCTGCGTCGGCTGCGAGAAGCCCGCGATGGTGGCCTCCACCAGCGCGTTCGACAGCGCGTCCGACTCCACCACGCCGGCCCAGGCCTGCGCCTTCACGGCGGCCGAGGGCCGCGCGGCCAGGCAGCGCACCGAGTGCCGCTTGCCCGAGGCCGTGTCGTCGCGGGACAGCTCCTCCGCGATCCGCTCCGCGTCCGCGAGCCCGTGCGCCGCCAGCGGGGCCAGCATGTCCCAGCGCAGCTCCTGGTCCACGTCCAGCCCGTCGATCCGGGCCGAGCCGTCCAGCAGGCCCGCCAGCAGGCGGAAGTCCGCCTCCGTGGTCGCGCAGGCCGCGAAGAAGCGGGCCCACGTCAGCTGGTGCTCGGAGCCCGGCTCGGCCAGCCGCAGCTCGTGCAGCGCGCCCGCCGACAGCTCCCGGGCACCCTGCGGGCGCCACTCCGGCGCCGCGTAGTGGGTGACCGCCGTACCCGCCTGGGTGTGCAGCATCTGCAGCACGCCCACGTCGGACTCCCGGCCCGCGAAGGCCAGCACCAGCGAGACGAAGTCCCGGGCGGGCATCAGGCCGTCGCGGGTCATGTTCCACAGTGCCGACCAGCACAGCGCCCGCGCCAGCGGGTCCCGCAGGTCGCCCAGGTGCTTGCGCAGCGAGGCCAGCGAGCCCTCGTCGAAGCGGATCTTGCAGTAGGTCAGGTCCTCGTCGTTGACCAGGACCAGGTCGGGCCGCTCGGCACCCGCCAGGGCCCCTACCTCGGTGCGCGCCCCGGCCACGTCCACCTCGGCCTGCGCGTAGCGCACCAGCTCGCCCGCCTCGTGCCGGTACAGGCCCACCTGCACCCGGTGCGGGCGCAGCCGCTCGCCGTCCTGGAGCACGGCGAGCCCGGTGATCCGGCTGCCCTCGGCGTCGTACGCGACCACGGGGGTCAGCGAGTTGACCCCGGCCGTCTGGAGCCAGGCCGCCGACCACTCGGCCATGTCCCGGCCGGAGACCTCGGCCAGCACCGTCAGCAGGTCGTCCAGGGTGGTGTTCCCGTAGGCGTTGGCCTTGAAGTAGCGGCGCGCGCCCTCCAGGAAGGCGTCCCGGCCGACGTACGCGACGAGCTGCTTGAGGACGGCCGCGCCCTTGGCGTAGGTGATGCCGTCGAAGTTGAGCTTCGCGTCCTCCAGGTCGCGGATGTCGGCCGTGATCGGGTGCGTGGAGGGCAGCTGGTCGGCGCGGTAGGCCCAGGCCTTGCGGCTGTTCGCGAAGGTGACCCAGGCCTGGTCGAAGCGGGTGGCCTCGACCAGCGAGAAGGAGCCCATGAAGTCGGCGAAGGACTCCTTGAGCCACAGGTCGTCCCACCACTGCATGGTGACGAGGTCCCCGAACCACATGTGGGCCATCTCGTGCAGGATCGTGTTCGAGCGCCGCTCGTAGGAGGCCCGGGTGACCTTGCCGCGGAAGATGTACTCCTCGCGGAAGGTGACCATGCCGGGGTTCTCCATGGCGCCGAGGTTGTACTCGGGCACGAAGGCCTGGTCGTACTTCCCGAAGGGGTAGGGGAAGTCGAAGTTCTCGTGGAAGAAGTCGAACCCCTGCTTGGTGATCAGGAAGATGTCGTCCGCGTCGAAGTGCGGGGCGAGCCCCTTGCGGCACATGGCGCCCAGCGGGATCGTCAGGTCCCCGCGGGTGTAGGTGTCCGTCACGTAGTGGTACGGGCCGGCCACCACGCAGGTGATGTACGTGGAGATGGGCGCGGTCTCGGCGAACCGGCGGGTGTCGCCCTCGCGGGACTCCTCGGCGCCGTTGCTCCAGACGTGCCAGTCCGCCGGCGCGGCCACCTCGAAGCGGTAGGGGGCCTTGAGGTCCGGCTGCTCGAAGTTGGCGAAGACCCGGCGGGCGTCGGCCGGCTCGTACTGGGTGTAGAGGTAGACCTCGCCGTCCTCCGGGTCGACGAAGCGGTGCATGCCCTCGCCGGTGCGGCTGTACGCGCAGTTCGCGTCGACCACGAGGACGTTCTCGGCCGCCAGGCCGTCCAGCGCGATCCGGGCCCCGTCGAAGACGGCGGCCGGGTCCAGCTCCCGCCCGTTGAGGGTGACGGTGTTCACCGAGGGGGCCACCAGGTCCGCGAAGCTGGACGCCCCGGGCACGGCGGAGCGGAAGCGGATCGTGGTCACCGAGCGGAAGGTGCGCGGCCCGTCGGCCGGTTCGGACTCGTCCACCGCCGAACGGAGGTCGAGCGAGACCTCGTACGCGTCGACGGAGAGCAGCTCGGCCCGCTCGCGGGCTTCGTCGCGGGACAGATTCTCACCAGGCACGGGCACTCCTTCGTGCAAGTTCGCCTTCAAGGATTGATCGCCCAGATCCTCCCACGGGGAATGCGCCGGTCCTCGGGCCGGTTGGCCAGGGGGACGCCCATCCACGGCGTACGGGAACGAACACGCAGAGGAGAGACATGTCCGACACCCAGGTGCGCGAGAAGACCCCCGTCGACTTCTGGTTCGACCCGCTCTGCCCCTGGGCCTGGATGACCTCGCGCTGGATGCTGGAGGTCGAGAAGGTCCGCGACGTCGAGGTGCGCTGGCACGTGATGAGCCTCGCCGTCCTGAACGAGAACAAGCTCGACGAGCTCCCCGAGGTCTACCGCGACCTGCTCGGCGCCAAGGGCTGGGCCCCGGTCCGCGTGGTGACCGCCGCCCAGCAGAAGCACGGCGACGAGATCACCGGCAAGCTCTACACCGCCCTCGGCACGCGGATCCACAACGAGGGCCTCGGCCCGACCCGCGAGGTCATCGCCGCCGCCCTCGACGAGGTGGGCCTGCCGGCCGAGCTGCTCGCGTACGCCGACTCCGACGAGTACGACCTGGTGCTGCGCGAGTCGCACGCCGAGGGCATCGACCGGGTCGGCCAGGACGTGGGCACCCCGGTCATCTCCGTCCCCGGCTCGGACGGCAAGGACGTGGCCTTCTTCGGCCCGGTGGTCACCCCGACCCCGCGCGGCGAGGACGCGGCCCGGCTCTGGGACGGCACCCTGCTGGTCGCCGCCACCCCGGGCTTCTACGAGATCAAGCGCAGCCGCACGGCGGGCCCGTCGTTCGAGTAGGCGCGCCCGCAGTACGGGAAACCCCCCGCCGAGTCACGTCCTCGGCGGGGGGTTTCCTGTTACGCACGTCCGCCGGTGAAAGGTGAGAAGACGATCACGAGGCGGACGGTCCCGGGGGTGCGGCCGGTCAGCCCTTGGCGGGGATCAGCAGCGGGGTGTTGGCCTTGGCGTCGGCGTACCGCTTCGCCACGTCCTGCCAGTTGACGACGTTCCACATCGCCTCGATGAAGTCCACCTTCTGGTTCTTGTACTGGAGGTAGAAGGCGTGCTCCCAGGCGTCGAAGACCAGGATCGGGGTGCTGGCCACGCCCACGTTGCCCTGGTGGTCGTAGACCTGCTCGACGAGCAGGCGGCCGCTGACCGGCTCGTACGCGAGCACGCCCCAGCCGGAGCCCTGGGTGGCCGAGGAGGCGAAGGTGAGCTGCTTCTTGAAGGCGGCGAAGGAGCCGAAGGACTCGGTGATCGCGTCGGCGAGCTCGCCCACGCCGTCGGCCGCGGTGGGCTCGCCGCCGCCCTCGCCGGTCTTCGGGCTGGCCATGTTGTGCCAGTAGATGCTGTGCAGGATGTGGCCGGAGAGGTGGAAGGCCAGGTTCTTCTCCAGGCCGTTCAGCGCCGCCCAGTTCTCCTTGTCGCGGGCCTCGGCCAGCTGCTCCAGCGTGGTGTTGGCGCCGGCGACGTAGGCCGCGTGGTGCTTGTCGTGGTGCAGCTCGATGATCTGCGGGTTGATCACCGGCTCCAGCGCCGCGTAGTCGTACGGCAGTTCGGGAAGCGTGTAGATCGGCATACGTGAATCGGTCCCCTCGGCATGCTCACTGCTATTGCAATCAATGCGCAACTGCACGCTAGCAGTATCTATTCTGCTGATCATGTAAGGGTGACCTCACTCCGGCATGCCCGAAGGCCCCCGGCGCGGTGGCGCCGGGGGCCTTCGGGGGAGCGGGCGGGTTCGGGTTCAGCCGGCCGTGCGACGGGCCGCGGCCCGCTGGAGCGCGTACCCGGTGAGGGCCAGCGCGAGGGTCAGGCCGCCGGTGAAGACCACCTGCACCCGCGTGTCGGCGTCCCAGGCCATCAGGCCCAGCACCCCGGCCACCCCCGCCAGGGCCGCCCACGTCAGGTAGGGGAACCCCCACATGCGCACGACCAGCTTCTCGGGCGCCTCCCGCTCGGTCCGGCGGCGCAGCAGGAACTGGGAGACCGCGATGAACCCCCAGACGATCAGGATCACCCCGCCCACCATGTTCAGCAGCCAGGCGAACAGGGTGTCCGGGTACCAGTACGACAGCAGCACGGTGACGAAGCCGAAGCCGGAGGAGGCCAGCACCGCCCGGCGCGGGATCCCCCGCGGGGCGGCGGCCAGCGCCCGGGGCCCCTGGCCGCGGGCCACGAGCGAGTACGCCATCCGGGAGGAGCCGTAGATGTTCGCGTTCATCGCGGAGAGCAGTGCGGCCAGGATGACCACGTTCATGACCTGGGCCCCGCCCGGGACGCCCAGCCGGTCCAGGGCCGCCGCGTACGGGCCCTGCTCGGTGACGGCCGGGGAGTCCCACGGCACCAGGGTGACGACGACCAGCATCGAGCCGACGTAGACGACCGCGATCCGCCACATGGTGGTCCGCACGGCCTTGGCCACCCCGCGCACCGGGTCCTCGGACTCGGCCGCCGCGATGGTGACCGTCTCCAGCCCGCCGTAGGCGACCACCGAGGCGAGCAGTCCGACGAGCAGGCCGCCGACCCCGGTCGGCAGGAACCCGCCGTCGCCGAGCAGGTGGCTGGTGCCCGGGGCCTCGGTGCCCGGCAGCACGCCCAGCACGGCCAGCGCCCCCAGCCCCAGGAACAGGGCGATGGCCCCGATCTTCAGGGCGGCGAACCAGAACTCGAACTCGCCGAAATTGCGCACCGCGGCCAGGTTGCTGCCGCAGAAGAAGGCCATGAAGACCAGCACCCACAGCCAGGAGGGGGTGCCGGGCAGCCAGCCCTGCACGATGTGCGCCGCGCCGATCGCCTCGATGGCCACGCCCACGCACAGCAGGGTCCAGAACATCCAGCCGACGGTGAACCCGGCCCACGGTCCGATGGCCCGCTCGGCGTGCACCGAGAAGGAGCCCGAGGCGGGGTTGGCCGCGGACATCTCCCCGAGCATGCGCATCACGAACATGACGAGCAGCCCGGACGCCGCGTACGCGAGCACGATCGAGGGCCCGGCGGCCGCGATGCCGGCGCCGGAACCCACGAAGAGCCCGGCGCCGATGACCCCGCCGAGGGCGATCATCGAGAGGTGGCGCTGCTTGAGGCCGTTCGACAGCGGGGGGCCGGCGGCGGGGCCGGCCGGGGAGGCGCCGGGGGAGCCGGCCGCCGGGGCGGGGGCCGGCTTCCCCTCGGGGGGCGTGAGCGTGCTCTGGGGCATGGAGGTGCCTTGTCCGGTTGCGGTGGGACGGGGAGGTGATGCCCCAGTCTGCGCCGTGTCCGATCATCGGACGGATCTCGTCCGCTATTCGGACACCGGGATGACCGCACGTGATCGTTCCCGCACCCCGGAGCCGCCGCAGGCGCGCTCCGGACACGGCGATGCCCCCGTACCCGGCGGGTACGGGGGCATCGCACGTCAGGACGGGATGCGGGGAGTCCGCGAGCGGTCAGACCCGGCTGCTCTCGCGGGCCCCGCCGCTCTCCTCGCGGAGCCCGTGGCCCCGGTACTCCCGCCAGAACGCCACGGCCACCACCACGGCCGTCGCCCCGCCCGACCACAGCAGCTGCGGGCGGGCCGCGTCGTCGAAGAGCATCAGCACCAGCACCACGGCCATCGCCGCCAGCGCCGCCCAGGTCAGGTACGGGAACGCCCACATCCTCAGGACCAGCCGCTCGGGCGTCTCCCGCTCGATCCGGCGCCGCAGCATCAGCTGCGAGACCGCGATCAGCGCCCACACGAACAGCAGGACCGCGCCCACCGCGTTGAGCATGTAGAGGAACACCGACTTCGGCCACAGCAGGTTCAGCACTACGGACACGAAGCCGAAGGCCACCGACGCGAACACGGCCCGCCGCGGCACCCCGCCGCCCGACACCGCGAGCAGCGCCTTCGGCGCCTCCCCGCGCTCGGCCAGCGAGAAGATCATGCGCGAGGACCCGTACAGGTTGGCGTTGAGCGCCGACAGCAGGGCCACGAACACGACCACGTTCATGATCTGCCCGGCCGAGCCCACCCCGATCGAGTCGAGGACCGCCACGTACGGGCTGGAGTCCGGCTCCGCCGAGCGCCACGGCAGCAGGGTCACGATCACCAGCATCGAGCCCACGTAGAAGAAGAGGATGCGCCACACCGCACTGCGCACCGCGCGCGCCACCGAGCGCGCCGGGTCGTCCGACTCCGCGGCCGCGATGGTGACGACCTCCAGGCCGCCGAAGGCGAAGACCACGGCCAGCACCCCGGAGACCACCCCGGACCAGCCGTTCGGCAGGAAGCCGCCCTGCCCGGTGAGGTTCGCGAGGCCGACCGGGTCGGTGTCCGGCAGCACCCCGGCGATGGCCAGCGCGCCCAGCACCAGGAACAGCACGATCGCGCCCACCTTGAGGGCCGCGAACCAGAACTCGAACTCGCCGAAGTTCTTCACCGCGGCCAGGTTGCTGGCGGTGAAGAACACCATGAAGGCCAGCACCCAGGCCCACTGCGGGACCCCCGGCACCCAGCCGTGCGCGATCTTCGCCGCGCCGGTGGCCTCCACCGCGAGCACGACGACGAGCAGGAACCAGTACAGCCAGCCCACCGAGAACCCGGCCCAGCGGCCGAGCGCCCGCTCCGCGTGCACGGAGAAGGAGCCGGAGGCGGGCATCGCGGCGGACATCTCGCCCAGCATCCGCATCACCAGCATCGCCAGGGCGCCGGCGAGCAGATAGGACACGATGATCCCGGGGCCGGCCACGGAGATCCCGGCGCCGGAGCCGACGAACAGGCCGGCGCCGATCACCCCGCCCAGGCCGAGCATGGTCAGGTGGCGCTGTTTGAGGCCGTGGGACAGCGGCTCCGGGGGCAGCGGATCGTGCATGAAGGTGCTCGTACTCTCAGAAATGAGGCGGCTGTGGGGATCCGCACGATTGGCGGGATCCCACAGTCTCCCCGAGTGGTGGTCATGGACGCAAAACGGAAGTCTCACGCAACAGTGCTCGTGATGTGTATCACCCCTCCTCCGGCGTGGCGCCGCTGCTTTGTCAAATCCCCACCAACACCGGTGACCAGGCTTTGTGGCCGCGCGACGGTGATCGCCGCCGCGGGCCGCGGATAGCGTCGCGGTGTCCCTCCCCAAGCCCCTCACGCACCGGAGCACCCATGAGCACCGCTTCCGTTTCCTTCCGGCCCGGCGCCGTCCTCGCCGACCTGCTCCCCGCGAGCCGCACCCGCGAGGCCGCGCTGGTCCTCGGCGGCGCCGCGCTGATGGGCGCGGCCGCCCAGGTCTCCGTCCACGTGCCCGGGCTGATCGTGCCCGTCACCGGCCAGACCTTCGCCGCCCTGCTCGTGGGCACCGCCTTCGGCGCCCGCCGCGGCTTCCTGTCCCTGTCCCTCTACGTCCTCGCCGGGGCGGCCGGCCTGCCCTGGTTCGCGGGCGGCACCGCCGGCGCGGGCGGGGCCACCTTCGGCTACGTCCTCGGCATGCTGCTCGCCTCGGCGCTGGTCGGCGCGCTGGCCCGGCGCGGCGCCGACCGCTCCGTGCTGCGCACCGCCGGGGCGATGGCGGCCGGCTCGCTCGTCGTCTACGCCGTCGGCGTCCCCTACCTGGCGCTGGCCACGGGGATGCCCCTCGGCAAGGCCCTCGCCGTCGGCATGGTGCCCTTCCTGATCGGCGACGCCCTCAAGGCCGCCCTCGCGATGGGCCTCCTGCCCACCGCCTGGAAGCTGCTCGGCCGCCGCGGCTGACCGCCGCCCCGCCGCAACGCGAACGCCCCCGGACCACGCTGTCCGGGGGCGTTCGCGTACGTACTCACAGACCGGGAGGACCTCAGGAGGCCCGCCGGATCAGGGGTTCAGCGAGGTCTTGCGCCGGCGGTCCAGCACGAACCCGACGAGCACCACGGCGGCGGCGACCAGCGTCGAGAGGGTGACCACCTCGCGGTTCGCGTCGTCGAAGAACATGTAGCCGATCACGAAGGCGATCATCGCGGCGGTGGCCCAGGTCAGCCACGGGAACAGCCACATCTTGACGGTCAGCTTCTCCGGGGCCTCGGCCTGGAGGATCTTGCGCATGCGCAGCTGGGTCAGGCAGATGACCAGCCAGACGAAGAGCGCGATCGCACCCGAGGAGTTCAGCAGGAAGCTGAAGACCGTGTCCGGGTTGGTGTAGTTGAAGACCACCGCGACGAAGCCGAAGACCGTGGAGCCCAGGATGGCGGCCGTCGGCACGCCCCGCTTGCTCACCTTGGCGAAGGACTTGGGCGCGTCACCGCGCTCGCCCAGCGAGAAGGCCATGCGGGAGGCGGTGTAGAGGCCCGAGTTCAGGCAGGACAGCACCGCGGTCAGGACGATCACGTTCATGATCTGCCCGGCGGCCGGGATGCCGATGGAGTCGAGGGCGGCGACGTACGAGCCCTTCTCCGTGATCGACTTGTCGTTCCACGGCAGCAGGGTCAGGACCACGAAGATCGAGCCCAGGTAGAAGACGCCGATGCGCCAGATCACCGAGTTGGTGGCCTTGGTGACGGCGCGGCGCGGGTCCTCGGACTCGCCGGCGGCCAGGGTGACGATCTCGCTGCCCATGAAGGAGAAGACGACCATCAGCACACCGGTGAGGACGGAGCCCCAGCCGTTCGGCATGAAGCCGCCCGTGTCGGTGAGGTGCGCGAAGCCCGCGCCCGGGTTGTCCGAGCCCGGCAGCACGCCGAACACGGCCAGGACGCCGATGCCCACGAACGCGCCGATGGCGACGACCTTGATGCCCGCGAACCAGAACTCGAACTCGCCGTACGAGGCGACCGAGCCCAGGTTGGTGACCGTCAGGACGGCCATCACGATCAGGGCCCAGGCCCACTGCGGGACCGCCGGCACCCAGCCTTCGAGGATCACCGCACCCGCGGTGGCCTCCACGGCCAGCACGACGACCCAGAAGAACCAGTACAGCCAGCCGATGGAGAAGCCGGCCCAGCGGCCCAGCGCGCGGTCCGCGTACGCCGAGAAGGAGCCGGAGTTCGGGCTGGCCGCGGCCATCTCGCCCAGCATCCGCATGACGAAGACGACCATGGCGCCGACGAGGGCGTAGGAGATGAGGATCGCCGGGCCGGTCTTGGCGATGCCGCCGGAGGAGCCGACGAACAGGCCGGCGCCGATCACACCGCCGATCGCGATCATGGACAGGTGGCGGTTCTTGAGACCGGCCTTCAGACCGTCGGAAGACTGCGGGCCACCGGGTTCTCCGGCGTTTCCGTCTGTCTTCTGAAGGGTCGTCGTGGAGCTCATGGACGGATCCTTAAGTTCTCGGGTTGCGAGCCCCGGCATTCAATCCCGAGGGCGCGGCAGGTCGGAAGGCCCTAGTCCACTTCGTTATCCCGGGCGCAAAGGCCCGGACCTTCGCCCCAACCCTCCCCAACTGGGAACTTAGGGATTACTTGAGCTTTCCGCGTGACTTACGCGACACCCCCTGCACCCCCGCGGGGAGCGCCCGTGCCACACTCGGAGCCATGCGCGTGTACCTCGGATCCGACCATGCAGGCTTTGAGCTCAAGAACCACCTCGTGGACTGGCTCAAGAACAACGGCCACGAGCCCGTCGACTGCGGGCCCCACATCTACGACGCCGTCGACGACTACCCGCCGTTCTGCCTGCGCGCCGCGGAGAAGACCGCCGCGGACCCGGACAGCCTCGGCGTCGTGATCGGCGGCTCCGGCAACGGCGAGCAGATCGCCGCCAACAAGGTCAAGGGCGTCCGCGCCGTACTGGCCTGGAGCGTCGAGACCGCCAAGCTCGGCCGCGAGCACAACAACGCCAACGTGATCTCCGTCGGCGGCCGCATGCACACCGAGGAAGAGGCCACCGCCTTCGTCGAGGCCTTCCTCGCCACCCCGTACTCCGGCGAGGAGCGCCACACCCGCCGCATCGAGATGCTCTCCGCGTACGAGCAGACCGGCGAGCTCCCCCCGATCCCGGCCCACCACCCGCAGCAGGGCTGAGCCCCCAGCGCGAACCGTGCCACCGGCCCTCCGGCCGGTGGCACGGGCGTTCCACCCCCCGGCCGTGCCGTACAGGAGACCGCAGCCGTGCCCGAAGGCCACACCATCCACCGCCTCGCCCTGGACCACGCCGAGCGCTTCACCGGCCGCGCCGTGCGCGTCACCAGCCCCCAGGGCCGGTTCGCCGGCAGCGCCGCCCTGCTCGACGGCCGGGACCTGGCGGTCGCCGAGGCCCACGGCAAGCACCTCTTCCTCGGCTTCGGCGACCCCGCCGAGGACTGGGTCCACATCCACCTCGGCCTCTTCGGCAAGTACGGCTTCGGGCCCGCCCCCGCGCCCCCCGCGACCGACACCGTCCGCATGCGGCTCCTCAACGAGGACCACTACGCCGACCTGCGCGGCCCCACCACCTGCGCGCTGATCACCACGGCCGAGAAGAAGGCGATACACGAACGCCTCGGCCCGGACCCGCTGCGCCCCGGGGACGACCCCGACCGCGCCTGGGCCCGCATCTCCCGAAGCCGCACCACCGTCGCCGCCCTGCTCATGGACCAGAAGGTCGTCGCCGGCATCGGCAACGTCTACCGCGCCGAGGTGCTCTTCCGGCACCACATCGACCCCTACCGCGCCGGCAAGGACCTCGGCCGCGCCGAGTTCGACGCGATGTGGACCGACCTCGCCGCCCTGATGCGCGAGGGCGTCCGCAACAACCGCATCGACACCGTCCGCCCCGAGCACACGCCCGAGGCCATGGGCCGTCCGCCCCGCGTGGACGACCACGGCGGCGAGGTCTACGTCTACCGGCGCGCCGACCAGCCCTGCCACGTCTGCGGGGCCGGCATCCGCACCGCCGACCTGGCCGCCCGCAACCTCTTCTGGTGCCCGGACTGCCAGCAGCGCTGACCCCCGGCCGGCGCTGCCCTCCGGAAGCCGGTGCGCGGCCGCCGGCCTAGAACCCGTGCGGCAGCCAGGGCGCCACGTCCCCGGCGAAAGCCCGCGAGGCACGCCCCAGGGCGCCCGGGGACAGCTCCGCCACCCGCCCCGCCGCCGCCAGGGAGGCCAGCGTCACCCCGCCCAGGTACGCCGAGCCCAGCTCGCGCACCGACAGCGCCAGGTCCGCCGGGTCCGAGGTCCGCACACAGGAGGCGCCCGAGGCGTCGGCCGTGAGCCGCCACCGCCCCTCGTTCCAGGGACAGAACGCGTCCGCCACCTCGAAGACCACGTCCACCGGCACCTCGTACGCCCGCCCCGCCAGCGCCGCGCCCAGCTCCACCAGCCGCACGTGCAGCCCGTCCCGCACCCGCGGCTGCGCCCGCCGCACGTCCGTCACCAGGTGCAGCACCGGATCGTCCACCGGCCGCTTGTGCGCCCGCACCGTCCACGTCAGGTCGATCTCGAACACGTACCGCCACAGCGCCGCGTACGCCGCCGGGTCCAGCGCGTCCAGCTGGAGCACCTCCACCGACCCGGCCGAGCCCGACCACTCCCAGTCCGTCTTCACCTGGTAGCGGGCATAGCCCCGCACCCGCCCGTCCGGGCCCTCCGCGAGCACGCACGCCAGCGGCGACCGATTGCCCCGCTCCGACTCCGGATCCAGCAGCGCCTGCCGCTCCCAGCCCGGCTGCCGGGCCGGCATCCCCGGCCGCGCGGGCACCAGCGCCGCGTACACCCGTTCGCACTCCGGCAGCGCCTTCTCCGGGTCCGCCATCCGCACCCGGACCTCCTCGGCGCCCGGCGGCACCGACAGGCCCACCCGGGCCGTGTCGATCTCCACGGACAAGGCGTACGTGGCCGTCCCGTAGCCGAACCGCCCGTAGATCGCCGGATCCGAGGCCGTCAGCACGGCGAGCGGCTCACCACCCGCCCGGACGTCGTCCAGCTGGCGGCGCATCAGCGAGGTGAGCACCCCGCGCCGCCGGTGCGTGGGCGCCACGCCCACCATCGTCACCCCGGCCGCCGGCACGACCGCCCCGCCCGGCACCGACACCCGGAAGCTGAACGCCGAGGCCGAGCCCACGCACGCCTCCCCGTCCCACACCGCCAGCGAGCGCCCGGTCTCGGTCAGGTCCCGGTACAGCTCACGGCCCTCGGGGGCCTCCGGCGTCCCCCCGAACGCCACCTCCAGGTGCCGGAACCAGACGTCCCACTCCTCCGGCCGCAGCACCCGCATCTCATGTCCCATGCGCCATCCCTATCAGGGGCGATCCGCCCCCGGCGACCCGGTTTCGCCCCGTCTGCCCGCCCGGGTCGGGGGGTACCCCTGCGCACGCACAGCCAGGATGGATAGGGTCCCGAAGCAATGGCCGGAGCACGCGTGGAATCGTTCCCGGCCCGGATGCGCAAGGCTGCGCTCCGGGCCCGCACCGCCCTGCGCAAATCCGCCGTCGACTACTTCCGCGGCGACGCCTCCGACTGGCTGGCCCTCTGCGGACTGCTCGCCGCCGTCCCCGCGATCGCCTGCGGCACCCTCACCATGCCGGTCTGGTTCTCCCCCTCGGCCCTGGTCCTGCCCATCGTCGCGGGCGGCCTGCTGCTGCGGCCGGCCAGCCTCCTCGGGCTCTACGCGGCCGCGGCCGCCGCCCTGATCGTCGAGTCCGTGGTCCTCGGGCCGTACACCGGGGGACCCGGCCGGGTCACCCCCGGCACCGTGCTCGTCGTCGCCGCCTGCGGGTTCTTCGGACTGGTCATCGCCCAGTTCCGCAGCCGGGTCGGAGTGCCCTGGCGGCGCGGCGGGACCATGCTCTTCGACCTGCGCGAACGCATCCGCGTCCAGAGCAAGCTGCCCGCCCTGCCGCGCGGCTGGCACCGGGAGATGGCCCTGCGCCCGGCCGGCGGGCAGTCCTTCTCCGGGGACTTCGTCGTCGCCGCCCGCACCAACGGCGGCCGCACCCTGGAGGTCGTCCTCACCGACGTCTCCGGCAAGGGCATGGACGCCGGCTCCCGGGCCCTGCTGCTCTCCGGCGCCTTCGGCGGCCTCCTCGGCTCCCTCCCGCACCGCGACTTCCTGCCGGCCGCGAACGGCTACCTCCTGCGCCAGGACTGGGACGAGGGCTTCGCCACCTCCGTCCACCTCGTCCTCGACCTCCTGACCGGCGAGTACGAGCTCCTCTCCGCCGGCCACCTGCCCGCCCTCCAGCTCTCGGCCGGGACCGGGCGCTGGCGGGAGGTCTCGGGCGAGGGCCCGCTGCTCGGCGTCTACGACGGCGCGGAATTCGAACCCGCGACCGGCACGCTGCGGCCCGGGGACGTCCTCATGCTCTTCACGGACGGCCTGGTCGAAACCGCCGACCGCGACATCGCCGAGGGCATCGACCGCCTCACCGGGGAAGCGGACCGCTACGTCGCGTCCGGCTTCGAGGGTGCGGCCTGGCACCTGATCGAAAAAGTGGCAAAGGACGTCAACGACGACCGGGCCCTCCTCCTGATCCGCCGCTCGGCGGTCTGACCCCGGGGGCTCCCCCCCGCACCCCCGCCCCCCACGCCTCGAAACTCCCCCGGCCCAGGGGCACATCCGGCCCGTCCGGGGGGGGCACCCCCCAGCGGTAGCCGGGGGAGTTCGAGGACCGGGGTCCGGGGCGGAGCCCGAAAGCACGGGCCGGGCCACCCTTACCCGATTGGCCCGGTCGGACCACCCCCGCCGAGACCTACCGTGCCCCCATGGACCCCCAGCTCCACGCCGACCTCACCCGCCTCCCCGCCCTCCTGGACCTCGTACGCGACCACGCCGCAGGCGTACTCCGCACGGTGGACAGCCGTACCGTCGTACCCGCCCGCACCACCCCGCCCCCCGCCCCCGCTCCCCTCCCCGAGCACGGCGACGGCACCGAGGCCGCCCTGCGGGCTTTCGCCGAGCGCTGGGAGCCGCGGCTCTCCGCCAGCGCCGGCCCCCGCTACCTCGGCTTCGTGACCGGCGGGGCCACCCCCGCCGCCCTCGCCGGGGACTGGCTCACCGCCGCGCACGACCAGAACTCCAACTCCGCCCTCGACGCCGGCGGCCAGGACCTCGAACGCGAGACCGTCGGCTGGCTCCGTGAGCTCTTCGGCCTCCCCGAGGCCCACACCGGCACCTTCGTCAGCGGAGCCACCCTCTCCAACACCGCCGGCCTCGCCATCGCCCGCGAATGGCTCGGCGAGCGCCTAGGCGTGTCCCCCGCCGAGGACGGGGCCGGTGCGCTCGGCCGGGTCCGCGTGCTCTCCGGCGCCCCGCACTCCTCCATCGGCAAGGCCCTCGCGGTCCTCGGCCTCGGCCGCAGCTCCCTCGTCCCGGTCCCCACCCTCCCCGGCCGCGAGGCCGTGGACCCCGCCGCCCTGGAACGCGCGCTCGCCGACACCGCCGGCCCCTGCGTGGTCGTCGCCAACGCCGGCACCGTCAACACCGTCGACTTCGACGACCTCCGCGCCCTCGCCGCGCTCCGCCGCCGCCACGACTTCTGGCTGCACACCGACGCCGCCTTCGGCGCCTTCGCGGCCCTCTCGCCCGACCACGCCCACCTCACCGCCGGCCTCGGCGCGTCCGACTCGGTCTGCATCGACCTGCACAAGTGGCTGAACGTCCCCTACGACAGCGCCGTCCAGTTCACCCGCCGCCGCGACCTGCAGACCCGCGTCTTCCAGAACTCCGCCGCCTACCTCGGCCCGCTCGGCCCCGACCCCGACCTGGTCCACCTCACCCCGGAGAACTCCCACCGGCTGCGCGCACTCACCGCCTGGTTCACCCTCGCCGCCTACGGCCGCCGCGGCCACCGCGAGATCGTCGAACGCAACATCGAGGGGGCCCGCACCCTGGGCGCCGCCCTGGAGCGTGGAACCGCCTTCCGGCTGCTCGCCCCGGTCCGGCTCAACGTTGTCTGCTTCACCCTCGCCGGGGACCCGGCGCCGGAGCGGCTGGCCGCCCTGCGCGAGGCCGTCTCCGAGGAGGTCTTCCTCACCCCCACCGTGTACCGGGGAACCCCCGCCCTGCGCGCCGCGTTCTCCAACTGGCGGACCACGCCGGCCGATGCCGAGCGCGTGGCCGCAATCCTGCACCGGGAGGCGAAGTGACGGAAGCGGACCCGGCCCCGGCCCCGGGCCTGACCACGGCCGAGGTCGAGGCCCTGGCCCGGGCGGCCCACGCCGGGCAGACCGACAAGGCCGGCCGGCCGTACGAGGAGCACCTGAGGGCCGTGGCCGAGGGCGTGCGCGCCCGCGGGGGCACCGAGCGGCAGATCGCCGCCGCCTGGCTGCACGACTCCGTGGAGGACGCGGCCGTCGGGGAGGCCGAGCTCGCCGCGCTGGCCCTCCCGCAGGAGGTCAAGGACATGGTCCTCGCCCTCACCAAGAGGCCGGGGGAGCCGCCCGCGGAGTTCGCCGCCCGGATCCTGGCCACCCCCGGCGCCCTCCTCGTCAAGGAGGCCGATCTGGCCCACAACGCGGACCCGGCCCGGCTCGCCGTCCTCGACGCGCCCACCCGCGAGCGGCTCACCGCCAAGTACGCGGACATGCGCAGACGGCTGGGACTGGCCGCGCCCTGAGGCCCGAAATGTGCCGCGAAGTCTGCCGGTTGGCCTGAAACGCGTGTAGTCGATTCGTCACGAGGCGGATAGGCGGGGCCCGTTGGTGGCACGATGGTCCATGTGGGGGTGTGCGGGGAAGCGCACTCCCAGGCCGAGAAGGCCGATCAGGGGACGACCGAGGGTGTGATCAGTAGTGGCCATTTCGCTGTCTGTGGTGGTTCTTTTGGCCGTCATCTTGGTGGTGCTGATCCGCGGGAACCACATCAAGCCGGGTCCGGCCATCGTGGCCACCCTCTTCGGCTTCTTCCTGGCGTCCAGCTCGATCGCCCCGGACGTGAACCGGTTCCTCAAGTCGCTCAGCGACACGATCGCCAACATCAGCCTCTAGGCGGGCCGGCCCGCGCCGCCGCGGCCCTGCGCGGCGGCCCTGGGCGGACCTCGCGGCACCACGCGCAAGAGCCGGTCCCCGCTGGGCGGAGACCGGCTCTTCACGTCGTGGAGCGGGTGACGGGAATCGAACCCGCGTAGCTAGTTTGGAAGACTAGTGCTCTACCATTGAGCTACACCCGCACGCAGCACCGCAGGTCACAGGACCGCGGTACGGACAGCATCCTAGCGGGTCCCGGCGCCCGAGCGCACACCCCTTTCCCGGCCGTGCAACTCTTGCGCCCGCGCACCTCGCGGGCATGTACCCTACGTGTCGCACCGACGGGGTGTGGCGCAGCTTGGTAGCGCGTCCGCTTTGGGAGCGGAAGGTCGTCGGTTCGAATCCGGCCACCCCGACCAGCTCAGTCTCCGATGATCCGGATCATGCCCCTCCCCATGATCGCGTTGTGGGCGGCCGACCGCTTGCGGTTACTATGCAAGCTGCGTGCCCGTGTGTCTGATGTACCGGGCCCGATCCGCAGACCCGCTGAATTCGCAGCGGTCCGCAGAACCCCAGAAGTCAGCCACAAGGAGACCGAACCGTGAAGAGCGCCGTGGAGACCCTGAACCCGACCCGGGTTCGGCTCACTGTCGAGGTGCCCTTCGAGGAGCTCAAGGACAGCCTCGACGCGGCGTACAAGAAGATCAACCAGCAGGTCACGGTCAAGGGCTTCCGCAAGGGCAAGATCCCGAACCGGGTCATCGACCAGCGCTTCGGCCGCGGTGCGGTGCTGGAAGAGGCCGTCAACGACGCCCTCCCGAAGTTCTACACCGAGGCCGTGAACGAGGCCGAGGTCAACCCGCTGGGTCAGCCCGAGGTCGACATCACGGAGCTGAAGGACGGCGAGCTGCTGGCCTTCACCGCCGAGGTCGACGTCCGCCCGACCATCGAGATCCCGGACTACTCCGGCATCGAGGTCGAGGTCGACGCCGTCGAGGTCACCGACGAGGACGTCGAGAAGTCGGTCGAGCAGCTGCGCAACCGCTTCGCGTCCACCAACCCGGTCGAGCGTGCGGCCGAGGACGGCGACGTCGTGACCGTGGACCTCGAGGCCAAGGTCGACGGCGAGGTGCTCGAGGACGGCGTTGCCTCCGGCGTCTCCTACACCATCGGTTCGGGCGAGCTCCTCGACGGCATCGACGAGGCCGTCAAGGGCCTGGAGGCCGGCGGCGAGGCCACCTTCACCTCGCAGCTCAAGGGCGGCTCCGCCGAGGGCAAGGACGCCGAGATCACCGTCAAGGTGACCGCCGTGGCGGCCAAGGAGCTCCCGGAGCTCGACGACGAGTTCGCGCAGCTGGCGAGCGAGTTCGACACCCTCGACGAGCTGAAGGCCGACAGCCGCAAGCGCCTCGAGAACATGAAGCAGTTCGACCAGGCCACGCAGGCCCAGGAGCGCGTCCTGGAGAAGCTGCTGGAGCTCGTCGAGGTCCCGATCCCCGAGAAGCTCCTCGAGGACGAGATCAACACCCGCAAGCACAACCTGGAGCACCACCAGCTCGGCCAGATGGGCCTGACGCTGGAGAAGTACCTCGAGTTCCAGGGCAAGACCGTCGAGGAGTTCGACGCCGAGACCCGCGAGCAGGCGGTCAAGGGCATCAAGACGCAGTTCGTCCTGGACGAGCTCGTCAACAAGGAGAAGCTGAACGTCAACCAGGAAGAGCTCACCGAGCACCTCCTGCGCCGCGCGCAGTCCTCCGGCATGTCCCCCGACCAGTTCGCCCAGGCCGTCGTCGAGGGCGGCCAGGTCCCGATGCTCGTCGGCGAGGTCGCCCGCGGCAAGGCCCTCGCGGTCGTCGTCGAGGCCGCCAAGGTCGTCGACACCAAGGGTGAGGTCGTGGACCTCTCCGACGACGAGGACGAGGTCGAGGAGGCCGCCGCGGTCGTCGAGGCCGCCGTGGACGCCGACGCCGAGGCCGAGGCCAAGTAGGACCCCGCGGCCCCGGCCCAGGGCCAGGCCGTGACAAGGGCCCGGACGCACCGCGTCCGGGCCCTTCGGCGTCCCCTCGCGGAACGCTCGAAAGACCCCGCGTACCTTGCGCTCCCAGCGAACAGTTCGGGAAGCGGGATGGCGTTGTCCGACCTGCGCGTTAGGGTCCATGAATACGAGGGCACTGCCCTCTGAACGAGACGCTGAGACGGCAGGTGCCGTCGGAGACGAGCAGGTGGATACGTGACGAATCTGAAGCCTTACGCCGCGGGTGAGCCGTCCATCGGTGGCGGCCTCGGCGACCATGTCTACAACCGGCTGCTCGGCGAGCGCATCGTCTTCCTCGGCCAGCAGGTCGACGACGACATCGCCAACAAGATCACCGCGCAGCTCCTCCTCCTGGCCGCCGATCCGGAGAAGGACATCTACCTGTACATCAACAGCCCCGGCGGCTCGGTGACCGCAGGCATGGCGATCTACGACACCATGCAGTTCATCCCGAACGACGTCGTCACCATCGGCATGGGCATGGCCGCCTCCATGGGCCAGTTCCTGCTGACCGGCGGCACCGCGGGCAAGCGCTTCGCGCTCCCGAACACCGACATCCTGATGCACCAGGGCTCCGCCGGCATCGGCGGCACCGCGTCGGACATCAAGATCCAGGCCCAGTACCTGCTGCGCACCAAGCAGCGCATGGCCGAGATCACCGCCCACCACTCGGGCCAGACCGTCGAGGCGATCATCCGCGACGGCGACCGCGACCGCTGGTTCACCGCCGAGGAGGCCAAGGAGTACGGCCTCATCGACGACATCATCTCGGCCGCGTCCCTCGCTCCGGGCGGCGGCGGCACCGGGGCCTGACCCCGGCCGGTCCCGAACACGGAAAGCCCCAGCCCGCAGAACGCCACCAGGATGGTGAACACCCACATGCAGAACAACCTCTCCGCGAGCGGCCTCTACACCGGCGCGCAGGTGGACAACCGCTACGTCGTCCCGCGCTTCGTCGAGCGCACCTCGCAGGGCGTGCGCGAGTACGACCCGTACGCGAAGCTGTTCGAGGAGCGCGTGATCTTCCTCGGCGTGCAGATCGACGACGCCTCCGCCAACGACGTCATGGCGCAGCTGCTGTGCCTGGAGTCGATGGACCCGGACCGCGACATCTCGATCTACATCAACAGCCCCGGTGGTTCCTTCACCGCGCTGACGGCGATCTACGACACCATGCAGTTCGTGAAGCCGGACATCCAGACCGTCTGCATGGGCCAGGCGGCCTCCGCCGCCGCGGTCCTGCTGGCCGCCGGCACCCCCGGCAAGCGGATGGCCCTGCCCAACGCCCGCGTGCTGATCCACCAGCCGTCCGGCGGCACCGGCCGCGAGCAGCTCTCCGACCTGGAGATCGCGGCCAACGAGATCCTCCGCATGCGCGACCAGCTGGAGTCCATGCTGGCCAAGCACTCCTCCACGCCGATCGAGAAGATCCGCGAGGACATCGAGCGCGACAAGATCCTCACGGCCGAGGACGCGCTGGCCTACGGCCTGATCGACCAGATCGTCTCCACCCGGAAGATGAACAACGTCTGATCCTTGCGGCCCCTTGGCGTGGTCACATCGTCACGAACGGCGATGTGAACCGCGTCAAGGGGGCCCCGAGATGGGGGCCCGGCAAGGTACCGTCGGATATGAGGCACCAGGAGCGCTGAACCAAGCGTCTCCCAGGCGAAGGGGAAGCACCTCGTGGCACGCATCGGTGACGGCGGCGACCTGCTCAAGTGCTCGTTCTGCGGAAAGAGCCAGAAGCAGGTGAAGAAGCTCATCGCAGGACCCGGTGTGTACATCTGCGACGAGTGCATCGACCTCTGCAACGAGATCATCGAAGAGGAACTCGCGGAGACCTCGGAAGTGCGGTGGGAGGAACTCCCCAAGCCGCGCGAGATCTACGAGTTCCTGGAGAGCTACGTCGTCGGCCAGGAGCCGGCGAAGAAGGCGCTCTCCGTCGCTGTGTACAACCACTACAAGCGCGTCCAGGCCGGCGAGAACGGCGGCGCGCAGGGCCGTGACGACGCCATCGAGCTGGCGAAGTCCAACATCCTCCTGCTGGGTCCCACGGGCTCCGGCAAGACCCTGCTGGCCCAGACCCTGGCCCGCATGCTGAACGTCCCGTTCGCCATCGCCGACGCGACGGCGCTGACGGAGGCCGGCTATGTGGGCGAGGACGTCGAGAACATCCTGCTGAAGCTGATCCAGGCGGCCGACTACGACGTCAAGAAGGCCGAGACCGGGATCATCTACATCGACGAGATCGACAAGGTCGCGCGCAAGAGCGAGAACCCGTCGATCACGCGCGACGTGTCGGGCGAGGGCGTCCAGCAGGCCCTGCTGAAGATCCTGGAGGGCACCACCGCCTCCGTGCCTCCGCAGGGCGGCCGCAAGCACCCGCACCAGGAGTTCATCCAGATCGACACGACAAACGTGCTCTTCATCGTGGGCGGCGCCTTCGCCGGCCTGGAGAAGATCATCGAGTCGCGTGCGGGGGCCAAGGGCATCGGCTTCGGGGCGACGATCCGCTCGAAGCGGGAGATCGAGGCCAGCGACCAGTTCCAGGAGGTCATGCCGGAGGACCTGGTGAAGTTCGGGATGATCCCGGAGTTCATCGGCCGCCTGCCCGTCATCACCTCGGTCCACAACCTGGACCGCGAGGCCCTCCTCCAGATCCTCGTCGAGCCGCGCAACGCGCTGGTCAAGCAGTACCAGCGGCTGTTCGAACTCGACGGCGTCGAGCTGGACTTCGAGCGCGGCGCGCTGGAGGCCATCGCGGACCAGGCCATCCTCCGCCAGACCGGCGCGCGCGGCCTGCGCGCCATCATGGAAGAGGTCCTGATGTCGGTGATGTACGAGGTCCCGTCCCGCAAGGACGTGGCCCGCGTGGTCATCACGGGCGACGTGGTCCGCTCCAACGTCAACCCGACCCTCGTCCCGCGCATCGTCCCGAAGGACCAGGGCCCGCACGAGAAGTCGGCGTAACAACTCCAGACACCGAAGGGGCGCCCCACCAACCCGGTGGGGCGCCCCTTCGGTGCGTTCGCGGTGCTACTTCTTCACGCGGGCCGTGTTGTAGAGCTTCGCGGTGTAGTCCGCGGTCTGCTCGAGGGTGTAGCCCTTGCCGTTGCCCATCAGCGCCGAGAGGTCCATGGCCGCGACCATGCCCATGGTGCTGTAGTCGCCCCAGATGCAGATGGGCATCGTGAACTCCTTGGCCAGCGGCATGCCCGAGTCCTGCTTCTTCGGCTTCATCTTGATTTCCTGGCACTTCATGACGGCGCCGCTGAAGCCGGCCGGCGTCATCGCCTTGGGGCTGCCGACCAGCTCGGCCTCCATCTCGTCGTCCTTCGCCATCTTCACCTGGGCTGCGGCGAAGTTCGCGTCGACGCTCTTCTCGGGGTCGGCGAGCTCGCCGTAGAGGCCCGAGAAGGTCAGCCCCTTGGCCGTCAGCGGGTTGCCCTTGTCACCCGACTCGTACTGCTGGCTGGCCTGCTGGGGGTTCTTGACCCCGATCGCCTCGGCCTCCTTGCGGTCCTTCTCGCTGAACTCGTTGTCCGACTTCTTCTCGGCCTTCTTGAACTCGGCGACCGCCGGAGGCGGGACCAGCTTGTAGCCCTTGGTGGCGTCCGAGATGTTGCCGCTGCCGCTCTTGCCCATCAGGAAGAACGCGCCGCCGCCGACGATCGCCAGGCCGACGATCGCCGCGACCACGATCAGGCCCGTCTTCTTCTTGGCCGGGGGCTGCATCGGAGGCATCGGGCCGCCGTACGGGGGCGCGGGGGGCTGCTGGCCGTACGGGTTCGGCTGCGGGGGCATGCCCGGCTGCTGGGGGTAGCCGTAGCCCTGCGGCGGGACGCCCTGCGGGGCCTGCTGCGGGTAGCCGTAGCCGGGCTGCGGGGCCGGCTGGCCGTACGGGTTCGGCTGGGGCTGCCCGCCGTACGGGTTCGGCTGCGGCGGCTGCCCGCCGTACGGTCCGGGCTGCTGCGGCTGGCCGCCGTACGGTCCGGGCTGGTTGTAGCTCATTACCTCGTCCCCCTGTGCAGGATCCTTTATGTGTCCCGGACATCCTGGCGGAAGGCGGCCGGCCGGGCCGCCCCGGGGCACCGGATTACCGGTTTCATAGCTGGACTGTTACCGCTCTAAACTGTGGTCCGTGACCGAGAACACGCAGACACCCAGCAGCCCCAACTCCGAACTGCCGACCACCTACGCGCCGGCCGAGGTAGAGGGGAAGCTCTACGAGCGCTGGGTAGAGCGCGGTTACTTCGAGGCCGACGCGAAGAGCGAGAAGCCCGCGTACACCATCGTCATCCCGCCGCCGAACGTCACGGGCAGCCTGCACCTGGGCCACGCCTTCGAGCACACCCTGATCGACGCCCTCACCCGCCGCAAGCGCATGCAGGGCTTCGAGACCCTGTGGCAGCCCGGCATGGACCACGCCGGCATCGCCACCCAGAACGTGGTCGAGCGTGAGCTCGCCAAGGAGGGCAAGTCCCGCCACGACCTCGGCCGCGAGGCCTTCGTCGAGCGGGTCTGGCAGTGGAAGGGCGAGTCCGGCGGCCAGATCTCCGGCCAGATGCGCCGCCTCGGCGACGGCGTCGACTGGTCCCGCGAGCGCTTCACGATGGACGAGGGCCTGTCCCAGGCCGTCCAGACCATCTTCAAGCGGCTCTACGAGGACGAGCTGATCTACCGGGCCGAGCGCATCATCAACTGGTGCCCGCGCTGCCTGACCGCGATCTCCGACATCGAGGTCGAGTACCAGGACGACGACGGCGAGCTCGTCTCGATCCGCTACGGCGAGGGCGAGGACTCCCTGGTCGTCGCGACCACCCGCGCCGAGACGATGCTCGGCGACACCGCCGTGGCCGTCCACCCGGACGACGAGCGCTACAAGCACCTCGTCGGCCGCCAGATCAAGCTGCCGCTGACCGACCGCAGCATCCCGGTCGTCGCCGACACGCACGTGGACCCCGAGTTCGGCACCGGCGCCGTCAAGGTGACCCCGGCGCACGACCCGAACGACTTCGAGATCGGCCAGCGCCACGGCCTGCCGAACCTCGCCGTCATGGACGAGCGCGCCATCATCACCGCCCCCGGCCCCTTCCAGGGCCTGGACCGCCTCGAGGCCCGTTCCGCCATCGTCGCCGCCCTGCGCGCCGAGGGCCGGATCGTCGCCGAGAAGCGCCCGTACACGCACTCCGTCGGCCACTGCTCGCGCTGCAAGACCACCATCGAGCCGCGCCTGTCGATGCAGTGGTGGGTCAAGGTCGGCCCGCTCGCGAAGGCCGCCGGCGACGCGGTCCGCGAGGGCAAGGTCAAGATCCACCCGCAGGAGATGGAGAAGCGGTACTTCGACTGGGTCGACAACCTCCACGACTGGTGCATCTCGCGCCAGCTGTGGTGGGGCCACCGCATCCCCGTCTGGTACGGCCCGAACGGCGAGGTCGTCTGCGTCGGACCGGACGAGGAGCCGCCGGCGGGCGAGGGCTGGCACCAGGACACCGACGTCCTCGACACCTGGTTCTCCTCGGGCCTGTGGCCCTTCTCCACCCTCGGCTGGCCGCAGCAGACCGAGAGCCTCGCGAAGTTCTACCCGAACTCCGTCCTGGTCACCGGCTACGACATCCTCTTCTTCTGGGTCGCCCGGATGATGATGTTCGGCCTGTACGCGATGGACGGCGTCCCGCCGTTCCACACCATCGCCCTGCACGGCATGGTCCGCGACCAGTTCGGCAAGAAGATGTCGAAGTCCTTCGGCAACGCGGTGAACCCGCTGGACTGGATGGACACCTACGGCTCCGACGCGGTCCGCTTCACGCTGGCCCGCGGTGCGAACCCGGGCGTCGACGTCCCGATCGGCGAGGACTGGGTCCAGGCCTCCCGCAACTTCGCCAACAAGATCTGGAACGCGACCCGCTTCGCGCTCATGAACGGCGCCACCATCGAGGGCGAGCTGCCGGCCCCGGAGCAGATGTCGGCGACCGACCGGTGGATCCTCTCGCGGCTGAACAAGACCGTGGCCGAGGTCGACGCCTTCTACGAGGACTACCAGTTCTCGAAGCTGTCGGACTCGCTCTACCACTTCGCGTGGGACGAGGTCTTCAGCTGGTACGTCGAGCTGTCGAAGACGACCTTCTTCGCGGGCGGCGAGCAGGCGCAGGTGTCCGGCCGGGTCCTCGGCGAGGTCCTCGACGTCATGCTGCGGCTGCTGCACCCGGTGGTCCCGTTCGTCACCGAGACCCTGTGGACCACCCTCACGGGCCGCGAGTCCCTGGTGATCGCCGACTGGCCGGCCGACAGCGGTTTCCGCGACGAGGCCGCCGAGGCCGAGATCGAGCTGGTCAAGGCGGTCGTCACCGAGGTCCGCCGGTTCCGCAAGGAGCAGGGCCTGCAGGACGGCCAGAAGGTCCCGGCCCGCCTGGACCTCACCGGCACCCCGCTGGCCGCGCACGAGGGTGCGATCCGCCAGCTGCTGCGCCTCCAGCCGGAGGGCGAGGCCTTCAGCGCCACCGCCACCCTGCCGGTCGCCGGTGCCACCGTGGCCCTGGACCTCTCCGGCACCATCGACGTGGCGGCCGAGCGCAAGCGCCTCGCCAAGGACCTGGCCGCCGCCGAGAAGGAGAAGCAGCAGGCCGAGGGCAAGCTCGGGAACGAGGCCTTCCTGGCCAAGGCCCCCGACAACGTCGTGGACAAGATCAAGGGCCGACTGGCCAAGGCCGAGGCGGACATCGCCCGGATCCAGGCCCAGCTGGACGCCCTGCCCGCCGCCTAGCGGACGCCCGGCAGGAAGTACGTACGCGAAGGCCCCCGCTCTTTCGGAGCGGGGGCCTTCGGGCGTTGCGGGTACGGCGGGTCCCCGGGCGGGATCAGGCGAAGCGCGCCAGGGTGAGCCCGGCCATCACGGCGTACAGCAGCAGCGGGACCAGCCAGTGCGGGAGGGCCGCCAGGCGGCGGGGCAGCCGCACCACGTGCCGGGTCACGTACCAGAACAGCGGCACGGACACCGCCCACACGAGCACGCACCACGGGCAGAGCGCGCCGATCACGTACAGGCACTGCGCGAAGAGCCACAGCACGAAGCCGAACGCGGCCGTCACCCCGGCCTGCACCAGCAGCCACAGCCGGCGGGGGAACTCCGCCCCGGCGAGCAGCGCGAGGCCCAGCCCCGCCAGCATCCCGAAGCCGGCCAGGCCCAGCAGGACGTTCGGGAAGCCCAGCACGTTGCCCTGCCAGGTGCTCATCACGTCCCCGCAGCTGACCACCGCGTTCACGTTGCACCCCGGGACGAACCGCGGGTCCTCCAGCATCCGGATGCGGTCGTACCCGAGCACGCCCGAGGCCAGCACCCCGAGCAGTCCGGAGCCGAGCAGCAACAGGGGCAGTCCCCGGCCGGACCGCCGGGGGAGGGGCACGCCGATCATTCCTCCGACGCTAGGGGGCGCAGCGCCGCGGCGGCAGGGCGGAAGGTCGCCCGCCGTATGGGTCGAATGTCCCGATCTCGGGTGCCATAAATCACTTTTTTCGGGCGCTGCGTCGGGCGGATCCGCCGGGCGGACCTTGGATGATGGAAGACATGCACGTCACGCCCCCCGCCCCGGCGATCCGACGGACCGCCGACGCGGTCCGCCGCCTGGCAGCGGGACGGCTGGGCTCCCCGCGGGCACTGGACGTGATCACCGCACTCGGCTGCTTCGGCCTGATGATGCTCGACCTGCCGGGCCTGGCCGCCGACGACAACTCCCTGAACGGCGCAACCGCCACCCTGGTGCTCGCCGCCGGCGCCTCCACGGTGCTGGTGCGGCGCCGCGCGCCCTGGGCCGGCTACCTCGCCGCCCTGGTGTTCATCGGCTGGCTCCACGAGCTCACCCTGATCCAGTTCGCCCTGTACTCCATCGGCCGCTACCGGGGCCGTGGCGCGGGCACCCTCGCCACCGCGGCCTACATCGGCTACGCCTACCTGCTCTTCAACCTGCCGGGCTGGCCCGTCGAGAAGGCCGACACCCTCAGCGGGTTCCTCAGCCTCGTCGTGCCCATCGGGGTGCTCGCCGCCGCCGTGGGCATCGCCGCCTACCGGCAGGACCTGGTCCGCGAGCTGGACCAGCAGCGGGCCGAGTCGGCCGTCTTCCGCGCGGTGCAGCAGGAGCGCACGGCGGTCGCGCGCGACGTGCACGACTTCGTGGGCCGGGAGCTGACCCTGCTGACGGTCCGCTCCGAGGTGCTCGCCCTGCGCTCGCGCGGCAGCGCGCACGAGAAGGACTTCGACGAGCTCTCGGAGACCGCGCGCCGCGCCCACCTCGTCCTCAACGACATCATCGTGCAGCGCGGGGAGCGGGCCGCGACCCCGGGGGTGGACGGACTGCCCGCGCTCGCCGAGGAGAGCGGCCGGGCCGGCTCCCCGGTCCGGCTGGCCGTGGATGAGGCCGCCCGGCACGTCTCCCCGCTGCGGCAGGCCGCGGTGTACCGGGTGGTGCAGGAGTGCCTGACCAACGCGGCCAAGCACGCCCGCGGCGCCACCGTGGACGTGACCGTCTCGGCCGAGGGTGCGCAATTGCGGATCGCCGTGCGCAACGCCGTGCCCGCGCGGACCCCGCTGCGCGCCCCGGTCTCCGCCGGCTCGGGCACGGCGAGCATGTCCGAGCGGGTGGAGAGCCTCGGCGGCACCCTCACCGCGCACCGCACCGAGAACACGTACGAGGTCGTCGCCACCCTGCCGCGCGGCTGACCGGCCGGCGGCCGGGCGGCTCCCCCGGCAGGCCGCGGCCGGCCGCCCCGCCCCGCGCCCCCGCAGACGCCCCTCAGGCCCGCGTCGCCGCCGAGAGCATCCCGAGTGCGTCGAGGTCCTCCACGCACTTGCCCGAGCCCAGGGCCACGCAGTCCAGCGGGTCGTCCGCCACGAACACCGGGATCCCCGTGGCCGAGGCCATCCTCAGGTCCAGCCCCGGCAGCAGCGCCCCGCCGCCCGTCAGCACGATCCCGTGCTCCATCACGTCCCCGGACAGCTCCGGCGGGCACTCCTCCAGCGTGGCCCGCACCGCCGCGATGACCGCCTCCACCGGCTCGTCCAGGGCGCTGCGCACGTCGAGCGCGGTCAGCTCCAGGGTCTTGGGCATCCCGCCGACCTTCTCGCGCCCGCGCACCGTGAACGTACGGGTCTCCAGCTCGGGGCGGTCGGGCACCGGCCAGGCCGAGCCCACGGCCACCTTGACGTCCTCGGCCGTGCGCTCCCCGATCAGCAGGGAGTGCTCCTTGCGCACGTAGTCCATGATCGCCGCGTCCAGCCGGTCCCCGCCCACCCGCAGCGACTGCGAGGCGACGATCCCGCCGAGCGAGATCACCGCCACTTCGGTGGTCCCGCCGCCGATGTCCACGACCATCGAACCGCGCGCCTCGGACACCGGCAGCCCCGCGCCGATCGCGGCCGCCATCGGCTCCTCGATCAGGTGCACGGACTTCGCGCCGGCCCGGGTGGAGGCGTGCACGATGGCCCGCCGCTCCACCGGGGTCACCCCGGAGGGGACGCACACCACCATCCGGGTGCGGGGCCGGCGGCCCGGCACCGCCTTGCGCACGAAGTGCCGGATCATCTCCTCGGCGGCCTCGTAGTCGCAGATCACCCCGTCCTTCAGGGGCCGGATCGCGGTGATCGAGCCGGGGGTGCGGCCGATGGTCTCCTTGGCCTCCGTGCCGACGGCCAGCGCCGTGGTCGTGCCCGCCCGCACGGCGACCACGGAGGGTTCGTTCAGGACGATCCCGTGCCCCCGTGCGTAGACCAGGGTGTTCGCGGTCCCCAGGTCTATCCCTATGTCGCGGCCGGACCCTGTCTTGTTGCTGCTCGCCTGCGGCATTTGTTCCCCTATCCTCTGCCGCAAGGCTTGCATAACGATCAGGCAGCACCTTCCGCCGAAGGTCCCGAAACGGCCGGGTCGAAAGTCCCTGCGCCCCCCGTCCGTAGACTGGGTCCTGTGAGTGAGCAGCAGCCCGAGAGTGCCGACCGGCCCGACGAGTTCGACGAGATCGTCGCCGAGGAGACCGACCGCGACCCCGACCTGGCGGTGATCGAGGCCGGCAGCCGCACCCTGCGCGCCCAGGCCGGCCCGCCGCAGGGCGACCCCGTCCCGACCCGCCCCGCGGACCCGGAGGTGGACCGGGCCCTGCGCGAGGTGGAGCAGGAGCTGGCCGGCCGCTGGGGCGAGACCAAGCTGGACCCCTCGGTGTCCCGGATCGCCGCCCTGATGGACGTACTGGGCGAGCCGCAGCGCGCGTACCCGTCGATCCACGTCACCGGCACCAACGGCAAGACCAGTACCGCCCGCATGATCGAGGCCCTGCTGAACGCCTTCGAGCTGCGCACCGGCCGCTACACCAGCCCGCACGTGCAGTCCGTCACCGAGCGGATCAGCCTCGACGGGGCGCCCATCACCGCCGAGCGCTTCATCGACACCTACCGCGACATCCAGCCGTACGTGGAGATGGTGGACGCGAAGGAGGAGTACCGGCTGTCCTTCTTCGAGGTGCTCACCGCAATGGCCTACGCGGCCTTCGCGGACGCGCCCGTGGACGCGGCCGTGGTCGAGGTCGGCATGGGCGGCACCTGGGACGCGACGAACGTGATCGACGGCTCGGTCGCGGTCATCACCCCCATCAGCCTGGACCACACCGACCGCCTCGGCGGGACGCCCGGCGAGATCGCCCAGGAGAAGGGCGGGATCATCAAGCAGGGCGCCACGGTCATCCTGGCGCAGCAGCCGGTGGACGCCGCCCAGGTGCTGCTGAAGCGGGCCGTCGAGGTGGACGCCACCGTGGCCCGCGCCGGCATGGAGTTCGGCGTGGTCGCCCGCGAGGTCGCGGTCGGCGGCCAGCAGCTGACCCTGCGCGGGCTGGGCGGCGAGTACGAGGACGTGTTCCTGCCGCTGTACGGCGAGCACATGGCGCACAACGCGGCCGTGGCCCTGGCGGCGGTCGAGGCCTTCTTCGGGATCGGGGCGGAGCACGCCCGGCCGCTGGACGTGGACACCGTCCGCAGGGCCTTCGCCTCCGTCACCTCACCGGGCCGCATGGAGGTCGTGCGCCGGAGCCCCACCGTGGTGCTGGACGCCGCCCACAACCCGGCCGGGGCCCAGGTCACCGCCGCGGCGATCACCGAGGCCTTCGGGTTCAGCCGGCTCATCGGCGTGGTCGGCGCGAGTGACGGAAAGGACGTCCGGGGCGTCTTCGAAGCCTTCGAACCGATTTTCGCCGAGGTCGTGGTCACGGCGAACACCAGCCACCGGGCGATGGGCGCCGACGAGCTGGCCGCCATCGCCGTCGAGGTCTTCGGGCCCGACCGGGTGCAGGTCGAGCCCCGGCTCGACGACGCCCTGGAGGCGGCGATCACCCTGGCGGAGGAAGAGGCCGAGTACGGAGGGGCCGGCGTCCTGGTGACCGGCTCCGTGATCACGGTGGGCGAGGCCCGCCTGCTGCTGAAGAGGGGCTGACACATGCGCACGCTCTGTGCGAGCACCCTGATCGGCGAGTTCTTCGTCATCGGGTTCGCGGGCCTGGTCGCCATGAAGGGCGACCTGTCCCAGGCAGTGGTCTGGACGGTCTGCGGCATCGCCATGCTGCTGTCCGTCCTGCTGTGCGGGATGCTCTCGCGCCCCGGCGCGGTGCAGATCGGCTGGGCCCTGCAGATCGGGCTGGTCCTCAGCGGCTTCGTGGTCCCGACCATGTTCTTCCTGGGCGCGGTCTTCGCGGGCCTGTGGTGGTGCTCGGTCCACTACGGCCGGAAGGTGGACGAGGCGAAGGCCCGCTGGGCGGCCCAGGCCGAGGCCGCCCCCGCGCCTGACGCTGCGTGACGGCGCGGCGGGCACGCACTGTAGCCTCGTAGGACCGCACCCGTATGCCGCAAGGAGTTTCACCATGACCCAGCGCACGCTCGTCATCCTCAAGCCCGACGCGGTCCGCCGCGGGCTGGTCGGCGAGATCATCGGCCGCATCGAGCGCAAGGCCGGCTGGACCATTCCGGCGATGGAGCTGCGGACGCTCGACCAGGAAACCCTGGAGGCGCACTACGGGGAGCACAAGGGCAAGGTGTTCTACGAGCCGCTCATGGGCTTCATGGCCTCCGGCCCCGTCGTGGTCCTGGTCGTCGAGGGCGAGCGGGCCATCGAGGGCGTGCGCGGGCTGGCCGGCCCGACCGACCCGATCGCCGCGGCCCCCGGCTCCATCCGGGGCGACTTCGGCACCATCACCCGGGAGAACCTCATCCACGCATCGGATTCCGAGGAGTCCGCGGAGCGCGAGCTGAAGCTGTTCTTCCCCTCCCTCGTCTGACCTCGCGTCAGCCGAATAGCGCTCACCACCTGGGGCGACCGAAGTAATTTCGGTCGCCCTTCGGTATTCCCCGGCAGGGCCGGGAACGCATGGCCCGGACACGACGTCACCATAACGGGGGCGGGTATCCGTTCCGGCGGGAAAGCCGGAGTCCCGTCGCGCGATGTGAGCACATGCGGCACTACGATGGGGCCTCCACCCACACACCCACCTCGCCGACTCCTGACAGCAGCCGCTATCAACCGGGAAGGCCAGACGCTCCTCATGGGGAACAAGGGGAACTCAATGTCGTTCATCGGCCGTGACATGGCTGTCGACCTCGGGACCGCCAACACGCTGGTGTACGTGAGGGGCCGGGGGATCGTCCTGAACGAGCCTTCCGTCGTCGCCATCAACACGAACACCGGCGGCATTCTGGCAGTGGGCTCCGAGGCGAAGAAGATGATCGGCCGGACGCCCGGCAACATCGTCGCCGTACGCCCGCTCAAGGACGGCGTGATCGCCGACTTCGAGATCACCGAGCGGATGCTGCGGTACTTCATCCTCAAGATCCACAAGCGCCGCTACCTGGCCCGCCCGCGCGTGGTCGTCTGCGTCCCCTCCGGCATCACCGGGGTCGAGCGCCGCGCCGTCATCGAGGCCTCCACCCAGGCAGGCGCCCGCCAGGTGCACATCATCGAGGAGCCCATGGCCGCCGCGATCGGATCCGGTCTGCCGGTCCACGAGGCCACCGGCAACATGGTGGTGGACATCGGCGGCGGCACCACCGAGGTCGCCGTCATCTCCCTCGGCGGAATCGTCACGGCGCAGTCCATCCGGGTGGCGGGCGACGAGCTCGACAACGCGATCATCCAGCACATCAAGAAGGAGTACTCCCTCCTCCTCGGTGAGCGGACCGCCGAGCAGATCAAGATCACCATCGGTTCGGCCTACGACCTCGACAAGGACGAGCACACCGAGATCCGCGGCCGCGACCTGGTCTCCGGCCTGCCCAAGACCGTGGTCATCTCGGCCGCCGAGGTCCGCAAGGCCATCGAGGAGCCGGTCAACGCCATCGTGGACGCGGTCAAGACCACCCTCGACAAGTGCCCGCCCGAGCTCTCCGGCGACATCATGGACCGCGGCATCGTGCTCACCGGCGGCGGCGCCCTGCTGCGCGGCCTCGACGAGCGGCTGCGCCGCGAGACCGGCATGCCGATCCACATCGCCGAGGACCCCCTCGACTCCGTCGCGCTCGGCTCCGGCAAGTGCGTCGAGGAGTTCGAAGCCCTCCAGCAGGTCCTGGACGCCCAGCCTCGGCGTTGACAAATGCCCCCTCTCCGGGGGATATGCGGAACACACAGATCCGCCGTACGGGTGCTACCGCGCCCGTGCGGCGGATCGTTGATATACAGGCAAGAGAATTCCCAGAAGGAAGGCACGGCTGCCGCACGTGAGGGACACACGAGAGAGCCGGCTGCTCCTGGTACTGCTGGTCGCCATCGCGTTCGCGCTGATCACGGTGGACATCCGGGCGGGCGAGGAGTCGCCGGTCGACGGTGCCCGCCAGGCCGCCGCCGCGGTGTTCGGACCGGTCGAGAAGGGCGTCGCCGACGCCGTCGACCCGGTCGCCAACGCCATAGGAGCAGTACGGGACTCCGGCAAGCGCCACAACCGGATCACCGCACTCGAACGCGAGAACGCCGCGCTCAAGGCCCGGCTCGGCAGCGACGACCGCAACCGCAGCCGCATCCGCGAACTCGACGCCATGCTGAAGAAGGCCGGCGCCGGCCAGTACGGCATCAAGGGCGCCGAGGTCATCGCCATAGGAGCGGCCCAGGGCTTCTCCTGGACCGTCACCATCGACGCGGGCAGCCGCGACGGCATCCGCCGGGACATGACGGTGCTCAACGGCGACGGACTCGTCGGCCGGGTCACCACGGTCGGCCCCGACACCGCCACCGTCCTGCTCGCCAACGACCCCGACTTCACCGTCGGCACCCGCCTGGAGAAGACCGGCGAGCTGGGCTTCGCCACCGGACAGGGCGACCACGCCCTGTCCGTCCAGATGCTCAACGGCAGGGCCCGGATCGTCCCCGGCGACCGGCTCGTCACCTTCGGCTCGCACGGCAACAAGCCCTTCGTGCCGGGGGTTCCGCTCGGCGAGGTGATCCGGGTCGAACCCGCGCGCGGCGCCCTCACGCGCACCGTCTGGCTCCGCCCGTACGTCGGCTTCTCCCGCCTCGACATCGTCGGGGTGGTCGTGATGCCGCCCCGCGAGAACCCGCGGGACGCCGTGCTGCCGCCGAAGCCCGAAAAGCCCAAGCCCGCCCCGACGGTCACCGTGACGGTCACCCCCTCGGCGAGCGCCCCCGCCGGGGACGCCGGACAGCCGGCCGACGAGTAGGAGACCGCCATGCGCTTCAACCGGATCCTGCTCTCGGCCACGCTGGTCGTGGTCGCGCTCGTCGTCCAGGTCGCCGTCCTCGGCCGCCTCCAACTGCCGGGGGCCGTCCCGGACCTGGTCCTGCTCACCGTCGTCGCCCTCGCGCTCGTCTACGGGCACGTCAGCGGGGCCCTCATCGGCTTCGGCGCCGGCCTGCTCTCCGACCTCGCGCCGCCCGCCGAGCACGCCGCCGGCCGCTACGCGCTGGTGCTGTGCATCATCGGCTACGCGGCCGGGCTCGCCCGGCCCGACAACGGCCGGTTCCGCTCGGCCTGGGGCCCGATGCTCACCGTCGTGGCCGCCGCGGTCGGCTCCACCCTCATGTACGCGGGGGTCGGCGCCCTCGTCGGCGACACCGCCGCCCGGCACGTCGGCATCACCGGGCTCCTGTTCACCGCCGCCCTCTACGACCTGCTGCTCGCGCCGTTCACCGTGCCCTTCCTGATGGCGCTCGCCCGCCGGGCCGAGAACGACCCGATGGCCGTCGAGGCCAACGGCGGACCCGCCCAGGGCGCCGACGTCTCCTCCGGCTGGCTGGCCGGCGGCACCGGACTCAGCGTCGGCGGGCGGCGCAGCGGCCTGCGCATGAAGGCCGCCCGCAGCACCGCGGGCCGGGCCGGGCGGATAAAGGGCGTCAAAGGCGTGAAGAGCGCCAAGAAGCTGTGACGGGGGAGCAGGCGTGACCAACATTCCCGAGACCGGCCGCACCCCCCGGGTGCAGATCCGGCTCGTCATCATCCAAGTGATCGTCTTCTCCCTGCTGTTCACCCTCGGCGGGCGGCTCTGGTACCTCCAGATCCGCAACGGCGACGAGTACACCGACGAGGCGAAGAGCAACCACGTGCAGCGGGTGGTCCAGCCCGCCGTGCGCGGCTCGGTCCTCGACGCCCGCGGGGTCCCGCTCGCCGACAACGAGACCCGCCTCGTCGTCTCCGCCAGCCGCACCGAGCTGATGAAGATGGAGGACCGCGGCAAGGCCGTCATGACCCGCCTCGCCGACGTCCTGGGCATGGCCCCCAAGGACGTCATGGACAAGATCCGGCTCTGCGACTCCCAGACCCCGCGGCCCTGCTGGAACGGCTCCCCGTACCAGCCGATCCCGGTCACCCTCGAAGCCACCACCCAGCAGGCGCTCCAGATCCGCGAACGCCCCGAGGACTTCCCCGGCATCACCGCCGAGCCCACCGCCGTACGCCGCTACCCCGCGCCCGGCGGCGCCCGTACCGCTCAGGTCCTCGGCTACCTCTCGCCGGTCACCGACGAGGAGATCCAGAAGGCCAAGGACACCGACTCCCCGCACCTGCGCTCCGACCAGGTGGGCCGCTCCGGCATCGAGCGCACCTACGACAAGCAGCTGCGCGGCAAGGCGGCCGTCACCTCGTACGAGGTGGACAACCTCGGCCGGGTCATGGGCCAGACCCAGTCCGACCCCGGGGTCGCCGGATCGACCCTCGTCACCAGCATCGACGCCCGGGTCCAGGCCGCCGCCGAGTACGAGCTGCACAAGGCGATGAAGACCGTCCGCCAGGAGACCGACAAGATCACCGGCCGCAAGTACGAGGCCGACTCCGGTGCCGTCGTCGTCATGGAGTCCAAGACCGGCCGGGTCATCGCGATGGCCTCCCAGCCCGACTACGACCCCAACGCCTGGGTCGGCGGCATCTCCGCCAAGGACTACGCCCGGCTCACCAGCGAGAAGTCCAACTACCCGCTGCTCAACCGGGCCATCCAGGGCCAGGCCCCCGCCGGCTCCGTCTTCAAGGTGGTCTCGGCGAGCGCGGCCGTGCGCGCCGGCTACGACTTCAACGACAAGTACAACTGCAGCAGCTCGTACAGCATGGGCAACCGCAGCTTCGCGAACTTCGAGTCCAAGGGGCACGGCCCCATCACCCTCGGGGACGCGCTCAAGTACTCCTGCAACACCGTGTTCTACCGGCTCGGCCACCAGGAGTGGCAGCGCGACGGCGGCCTGAAGCCGAAGAAGAACGCGCACGACTGGTTCTACCGGACCGCCCACGAGTTCGGCTTCGGCGCCGAGACCGGCATCGACGTGCCCAACGAGGTCCGCGGCCGCATCCCCGACCGCCGGTGGAAGAAGAACTTCTGGGAGGCCAACAAGGACGCCTGGTGCAAGCAGGGGAAGAAGGGCGGCACGTACGTCGAGCAGATCGCCTACGAGAGCTGCCTCGAAGGCAACCAGCTGAAGGCCTTCGACAGCATCAACTTCTCCATCGGCCAGGGCGACGTCCTCATCACCCCCATCCAGCTGGCCACCGTGTACGCCGCCATCAGCAACGGCGGCACCCTCTACACCCCGTCCATCGGCAAGGCCGTCATCAGCCCCGACGGCAAGAAGGTCGAGGAGATCAGGCCCCGGTCCCACGGCCGGCTCCCCGTGGACGCCCAGACCATCCGCGACCTCGACAAGGGCCTGCGCTCCGTCGTCGAGCCGGGAGGCACCGCCGCCTGGCGCTTCGGCGGCTGGCCGATGGACAAGATCCCCATGCACGCCAAGACCGGCACCGCCCAGGTCTACGGCAAGCAGACCACCTCCTGGTTCGCGACGTACACCAAGGACTTCACGATCGTCATGACGATCTCCCAGGGCGGCACCGGCTCCGGGGCCTCGGGCCCCGCCGTGCGCAACATCTACGACGCGATGTACGGGCTCGACAAGAGCGGCAAGCAGGACCTCCGGAAGGCCCTGCTGCCGCGGCCCCAGCCCGGACTCCCCAAGATCGACAAGGACGGCTCCATCGACGCGCCGCAGGTCCGGCCGTACGTCCCGGTGCCCGAGGAGCCGGAGACCCAGCTCGCCGGGCCGCCCGGAGAGGTGTGGATGGGCCGGAGGGGGGACCTGTGACCGGGGCGAACAACTTCTCGGTCGCCCGGTACGCGCCCGACCGCGGACCGCTGGCCAGACTGACCGCACGCGACTCGATACTGCGCCGGCTGGACTGGCCGATACTGCTCTCCTCGCTCGCGCTGTCCTTCATCGGTGCGCTCCTCGTGTGGTCGGCCACCCGCAACCGCACCCAGCTCAACCAGGGCGACCCGTACTACTTCCTGCTGCGGCACGCCCTGAACACCGGCATCGGGCTGGTGCTGATGATCGGCACGGTCTGGCTCGGCCACCGCACCCTGCGGGGCGCGGTGCCGGTGCTCTACGGGCTCTCCCTCGTGCTGGTCCTGGCCGTGCTCACCCCCCTCGGGGCCACGATCAACGGCGCGCACGCGTGGATCGTGATCGGCGGCGGCTTCTCGCTCCAGCCCAGCGAGTTCTGCAAGATCACGATCATCCTGGGCATGGCCATGCTGCTGGCCGCCCGGGTGGACGCGGGGGACCTGGAGCACCCCGACCACCGGACCGTGGTCAAGGCCCTGTGCCTGGCCGCCGCGCCCATGGGCATCGTCATGCTGATGCCCGACCTCGGCTCGGTCATGGTGATGGTGGTGATCGTCCTCGGGGTGCTGCTGGCCTCCGGGGCCTCCAACCGCTGGGTCTTCGGACTGCTCGGCTCCGGGGTGGTCGGGGCGGTCCTCATCTGGCAGCTCGGGGTGCTGGACGAGTACCAGATCAACCGCTTCGCGGCCTTCGCCAACCCGGAGCTCGACCCGGCCGGCGTGGGCTACAACACCAACCAGGCGCGGATCGCGATCGGTTCGGGCGGGCTGCTGGGCTCCGGGCTGTTCAAGGGCTCGCAGACCACCGGCCAGTTCGTGCCCGAGCAGCAGACGGACTTCGTCTTCACCGTGGCGGGGGAGGAGCTGGGCTTCGTGGGCGCCGGGCTGATCCTGGTGCTGCTGGGCGTGGTCCTGTGGCGGGCCTGCCTGATCGCCCGCGAGACCACCGAGCTGTACGGGACGATCGTGGCGGCCGGGATCATCGCCTGGTTCGCCTTCCAGTCCTTCGAGAACATCGGCATGACCCTCGGGATCATGCCGGTGGCGGGCCTGCCGCTGCCGTTCGTGTCGTACGGCGGCTCCTCGATGTTCGCCGTGTGGGTGGCCATCGGCCTGCTCCAGTCGATCAAGGTGGAGCGGCCCCTGTCCGCGTAGCTCCGTGCGGCTCCGCGCAGCTCCGTGCGGCTCCGTCAGGCGACGTGCAGGCCCGGGGGGGGGGGGGGGGGGGGGGGGGGGGGGGGGGGGGGGGGGGGGGGGGGGGAGGGGGTGGGGGGGGGGGGGGGGTAGGTGTGGTGGGG
>NZ_JBVIDV010000002.1:21624-218535 GCF_055572195.1 Streptomyces sp. NPDC030809 | reverse complement strand
TCCCCCCCCCCCCCCCCCCCCCCCCCCCCCCCTCCCCCCCCCCCCCCCCCCCCCCCCCCCCCCCCCCCCCCCCACCCCCCCCCCCCCCCCCCCCCCCGGGCCGTGGGAGCACGCTACTTCTGCGTAACCCGCCCGAGGCGGTCCGTTCGGGACTAAGTTCGGTCCATGGCGGACACGAAGCGCGAAATCGAGCGGAAATTCGAGTTCACTACGGCCAAGGCCGGGCGCCGGTTCCTCGCCGCGCCCCCCGACCTCACCGGCACCGCAGGCATCGCGGCCGTCCTCGACCGGGGCACCGCCGACCTCGACGCCGTCTACTACGACACCCCCGACCAGCGGCTCGCCGCCGACGGCCTCACCCTCCGCCGCCGCACCGGAGGCTCCGACGCCGGCTGGCACCTCAAACTCCCCGTCGCCCCCGGCATCCGCGACGAGGTGCAGGCAGAACTCACCGACACCCTGCCCCGCAGCCTCGCCGGACTCGTGCGCTCCCGGGTCCGCGACACCGAGCCCGTCCCGCTCCTGCGGCTGCTCTCCTCCCGCCGCGTGCTGCACCTCGTGGACGCCGACGGCGCCCTCCTCGCCGAGCTCAGCACCGACGCCGTCCGCGCCGAGAGGCTCGGCGGAACGGCCGCCGAGGCCTCCTGGACCGAGGTGGAGGTGGAACTCGCCGACGGCGCCGACCCCGCCCTCCTCGACGCCGTCGGCAAGAAGCTCCGCAAAGCCGGGCTCAAGGACTCCGACGCCCCGTCCAAACTCGCCCGGGCCCTCGCCGAAACCGGCACCGAAGCCCCCCGCCGCCCCGGCCCGCCGCCCGAGGACGGCAGCGCCGGCGCCGTCCTCCTCGCCCACCTGCACGCCCAGGTCGGCGCCCTCGTCTCCTACGACCCCGCGGTCCGCCGCAACCTGCCCGACTCCGTCCACCAGATGCGCGTCGCCACCCGCAGGCTGCGCAGCGCCTTCCGCACCCACCGCCGGATCCTCGACCGCACCGTCACCGACCCGCTGGCCGAGGAGCTGCGCTGGGTCGCCGCCGAGCTCGGCGTGGACCGGGACCAGGAAGTGCTGGCGGAACGCCTCCAGGAGGCCCTCGGCGAGCTGCCCCGCACCCTCGCCGTCGGCCCCGTCCGCAGCCGGCTGCGCACCTGGAACACCGCCCGCCGCTCCGGATCCCGGCGCCGCGCCCTCGCCGTACTCGACAGCCGCCGCTACCTGGCCCTCCTCACCGCACTCGACGCCCTGCTCGCCGAACCGCCGCTGCTGCCGGCCGCCGCCAAACCGGCCGGGAAGGTGTTCCGCAAGGCCGTCCTGCGCGACTACGAGCGGCTCGCCGACCGGATCCCGGCCGCCCTGGCCCTGCCCCCCGGGCACGAACGGGACCTCGCCCTGCACGACGCCCGCAAGGCCGCGAAGCGGGCCCGCTACGCCGCCGAGGCCGCCGGCCCGGCCCTCGGCGCCCCCGCCGGGAAGCTCGCCAAGGCGATGAAGTCGGTGCAGACCCTGCTCGGCGACCACCAGGACTCCGTCGTGGCCCGCGAGGCCCTGCGCACCCTGGCCGCCCAGGCCCACGACGCCCGCGAGCCCGCCTTCACCTGGGGACTGCTGTACGGACGGGAGGAGGCCCGAGCCGAGCGCCGCGAGCGCGAGCTGCCCGAGGCGTGGGAGCGGGCCTCGGATCCCGGGTTGCGGGCCGCCCTCGGGGACTGACGGCCGATCATGGGCGGGCCGGGGGCGTCCGTGCCTCGAGGTACGCTTGAGAGTCACCCCCTGCCCGCTTCACGAAAGTCGCGTGATGTCCGAGTCGGTCTTCCCACAGCTCGAAGCTCTGCTCCCGCATGTGCAGAAGCCCATCCAGTACGTCGGTGGTGAGCTCAACTCCACCGTCAAGAAGTGGGACGAGTGTGACGTCCGCTGGGCTCTCATGTACCCGGACGCGTACGAGGTCGGCCTGCCCAACCAGGGCGTCATGATCCTGTACGAGGTACTGAACGAGCGCGAGGGCGTCCTCGCCGAGCGCACGTACAGCGTGTGGCCCGACCTGGAGGCCCTGATGCGCGAGCACGGGGTCCCGCAGTTCACGGTGGACTCGCACCGCCCGGTGAGGTCCTTCGACGTGTTCGGCCTGTCCTTCTCCACGGAGCTGGGCTACACGAACATGCTCACGGCCCTGGACCTGGCGGGCATCCCGCTGTCCGCCAAGGACCGCACCGTCGACGACCCGATCGTCCTCGCGGGCGGCCACGCGGCGTTCAACCCCGAGCCGATCGCCGAGTTCATCGACTGCGCGGTCATCGGCGACGGCGAGCAGGCCGTCCTCGACATGACCGAGATCATCCGCGCCTGGAAGGCCGAGGGCCGCCCCGGCGGGCGCGAGGAGGTCCTCCTGCGCCTGGCGAAGACCGGCGGGGTCTACGTCCCGGGCTTCTACGACGTCGAGTACCTGCCGGACGGCCGCATCGGGCGCGTCGTACCGAACCGTTCCGGCGTGCCGTGGCGCGTGTCCAAGCACACCGTCATGGACCTCGACGAATGGCCGTACCCGAAGCAGCCGCTGGTGCCGCTCGCCGAGACGGTCCACGAGCGGATGTCCGTCGAGATCTTCCGCGGCTGCACCCGCGGCTGCCGTTTCTGCCAGGCCGGCATGATCACGCGCCCCGTGCGGGAGCGAAGCATCACCGGCATCGGCGAGATGGTCGAGAAGGGCCTGAAGGCCACCGGCTTCGAAGAGGTCGGCCTGCTCTCCCTGTCCTCCGCGGACCACACCGAGATCGGCGACATCGCCAAGGGCCTCGCCGACCGCTACGCGGACGAGAAGGTGGGCCTGTCCCTGCCCTCCACCCGCGTGGACGCGTTCAACGTGGACCTGGCGAACGAGCTGACCCGCAACGGCCGCCGGTCCGGCCTGACCTTCGCCCCCGAGGGCGGCTCCGAGCGCATGCGCAAGGTCATCAACAAGATGGTCTCGGAAGAGGACCTGATCCGGACCGTGGCCACCGCGTACGGCAACGGCTGGCGCCAGGTGAAGCTGTACTTCATGTGCGGCCTGCCGACCGAGACCGACGAGGACGTGCTCCAGATCGGCGACATGGCGGTCAACGTGATCGCCAAGGGCCGCGAGGTCTCCGGCCAGAACGACATCCGCTGCACCGTCTCCATCGGCGGCTTCGTCCCGAAGCCCCACACCCCGTTCCAGTGGGCCCCGCAGCTCTCCGCCGAGGAGACCGACGCCCGCCTGGAGAAGCTCCGCGACAAGATCCGCGGCGACAAGAAGTACGGCCGCTCCATCGGCTTCCGCTACCACGACGGCAAGCCGGGCATCGTCGAGGGCCTGCTGTCCCGCGGCGACCGCCGCATCGGTGACGTGATCCGCGCGGTGTACGAGGACGGCGGCCGTTTCGACGGCTGGCGCGAGCACTTCTCGTACGACCGCTGGATGCAGGCCGCGGAGAAGACCCTGCCCGCGTACGGCGTGGACGTGGCCTGGTACACCACCCGCGAGCGCACGTACGAAGAGGTGCTGCCCTGGGACCACCTGGACTCGGGCCTCGACAAGGACTGGCTCTGGGAGGACTGGCAGGACGCCCTCGACGAGACCGAGGTCGAGGACTGCCGCTGGACCCCGTGCTTCGACTGCGGCGTCTGCCCGCAGATGGACACGCACATCCAGATCGGCCCCACGGGCAAGAAGCTGCTGCCGCTCAGCGTGGTGAAGTAGCCCCTTCCGCCTCGTGCTCCGCCCATGCCCCCGCCGGGTCCTCCCGGCGGGGGCATGCGTGTTCGATGGGTGCAGAAACAAGGGCGTCCACCGGCGGAACGCCGCTCCCTCGCTGCAACCCCAGGCGGCCCCGCGCGTGTCTACACCTGCATGAACGGCACGGACGGCGGGTACGGCGGCGGGACCGGGGCGCGGGGCGCCCCCGGGCAGGGGGACGGATGCCTGGTCGCGCCGGTGCGGGTGCTCGCCCTGGTGGTCGTGGTGCCCGTGCGGCTGGTCTGGGAGGTGGTCGCGGCCGCGGGGCGGGGGCTGCACCGGTATCTCGGGCGGCCGCTGTGGCGGTACGCGCTCGCTCCCGTGGGGCGGGCCGTTGTGCGGGTTCTCACCTTCCTGGGGAAGCTGGTCCTCGTCTGGCCCTGGCTCGGCCTCTGGCGGTACGTGCTGCGCCCCGCCGGGCTGGCGCTGCTGGACCACGTCCTCGTACCCGCGGGCCTGGCGCTGGCCGCAGCCGCCGCGTGGACCTGGCGGTCCGTGCTGGCCCCGGCGGGGCGGTTCCTCCGGCGGTGCCTGCTCGTGCCCTTCGGGAAAGCTCTCGGACGGGCGGCCGCGGGGCTGTGGCGGTACCTGGTGCTGCCGGTCGGCAAGGGCCTCGCGTGGCTGGTCCGCGGGCTCGTGCGGCTGGTGTTCGTGTGGCCGTGGGTCGGCCTGTGGCGGTGGGTGCTGGTGCCGGCGGGACGGGCCGCCGCCTGGACGGGCGCCCTGGTCTGGCGGTACCTGGCCGTGCCGGCCGGCCGGGCCGCCGCCTGGTGCGCCGTACGGCTGTGGACGTACCTGCTCGGACCGCTGTGCCGGCTGCTCGGATGGGCCTGGCGCACGGCCGGCCGGATCCTCGGGTTCCTCTGGCGGCACCTGGTCGCCCGGCCCTCGGCGTGGCTGTACCGGCAGGTGCTGACCCCCCTCGGACACGTGCTGCGGGACGCCTGGTGCACGGTGCGCGGGGTGGTCCGCGAGGTGCGCTCGGAGGTGCGCCGGGCCCTGTTCGGCACTCCTCCCCGGGAACCGGTGAGGTCACGGGCGCGTACTCTGGGTAGTACGACAGCCGACGGTTCGGCGACCGCCTCCGAGATCTCCCTGCGCAAGCGGGCGTGAGACGGCGGGCAGGGAGCGGCCGTACGGCCCGACAGACCTCAGGGCGACGCGCGAGCCGCGGAGCCCCGCACAAGGAGAAGAACCACTGGGCAAGCGACAGCCCGAAGGCCCGCCGCCCGCACCGGCGGTGCAGCGCATCCGACTGCGCTACACCAAGCGCGGCCGCCTCCGGTTCACCAGCCACCGAGACTTCCAGCGGGCCTTCGAGCGGGCCCTGCGCCGCGCCGAGGTGCCGATGGCCTACTCGGCGGGCTTCACCCCGCACCCGAAGGTCTCGTACGCGAACGCCGCTCCGACCGGCACCGGCTCCGAGGCCGAGTACCTGGAGATCGCGCTCACCGAGGCCCGCGACCCCGAGAAGCTCCGCGAGCTGCTCGACGAGTCGCTGCCGGACGGCCTCGACATCACCGATGCCGTGGAGGCCCGCACCTCCGGCCTCGCCGACCGCCTCACCGCCTCGATCTGGGAAATGCGCCTCGAAGGCGTGGACCCCGCCGAGGCCGAACGGGCGACGGCCGCCTTCCTCGGCGCCGGATCCGTGGAGGTCCAGCGCCGCACGAAGAACGGCATGCGCACCTTCGACACCCGCGGAGCTGTGGTGAGCCTCGAGGCGCTTCCTGCCCCGGCTGATAGGCCCGCGGACAATGCCTGTGCGATACTGCGCCTGGTTGTTCGGCACGTGACACCTGCCGTGCGACCCGACGACGTCCTGTCCGGTCTCCGAGCTGTGGCCGACCTGGCGCCGCCGGTCCCCGCAGCGGTGACCAGGCTGGCGCAGGGGCTCTTCGACGAGGAGTCCGGCACGGTGACCGACCCGCTCGCGCCCGACCGCGAGGCAGTGACGGCCGCTCCACCCACGGCCGCCGTTCCTGCCGACGCGAAGGCGCCGGAAGGTCCCGCGTAGGGACTGTCGTCGCCGCGCAGCCCTGGAACTCGGGAGCCACCTGGGTCGGGCCGCGCACCGACCTGAAGACTTCCGCCAGGCCGTACGGACATCACGTACGGAACCGGCGGCTTGGACAACAGCTCCCGTGCGGTGCACGCGCCCCGGAGGCCGGTCCGCGCTCATCACGCGGACCGCGCCGGACCGGATGTCAGCCGCGGCGCCCGGGAGCGTGACGGGAGAACCCCCGCATGCTCAACAACGAACCCCTTCACAGCGGTGCTGACGACAGCCCGAGTGACACCCTGCCGCCGCGCCGCCGGCGCCGCGCGGCATCCCGCCCGGCGGGCCCGCCCGGCGGTGCCGTGACCCCCGAGCCGGCCGCCGAGGCCGCTGCTCCGGCCGCCGAGACCGCGGCCGAGGAGGCCGCTCCGGCCGCTGCTCCGGCGCGTACCCGCCGCCGCGCCACCCGCGCGGCCACCTCCGCCACGGCGGAGGCCCCGGCTGCCGCCGAGGCGCCCGCTGCCGAGGCCGCCGCTGCCGAGGAGCCTGCCGCTCCCGCCCGTACCCGCCGCCGTGCGACGCGTGCTGCGACGGCTGCGGCCGTCGAGGCTCCGGCTGCCGTGGAGGCGCCCGCTGCCGAGGCTCCGGCCGCCGAGACCGTGGTCGAGGAGGCTGCTCCGGCCGCTGCTCCGGCCCGTACCCGCCGCCGTGCCACCCGCGCCGCCGCCGCGCCCGTCGCCGAGGCCCCGGCCGCCGTGGAGGCGCCCGCCGCCGAGGCCCCCGCGGCCGAGGCCGCCGTGGTCGAGGAGTCCGCTCCGGCCGCCGCCCCCGCCCGTACCCGCCGCCGTGCCACCCGCGCCGCCGCCGCCCCCGTCGCCGAGGCCCCGGCCGCCGAGCAGGCCGAGGCCGCTTCCGAGGCTCCGGCCGCCGAGACCGTGGCAGAAGAGGCCGCTCCGGCTGCCGCTCCGGCCCGTACCCGCCGCCGTGCCACCCGCGCCACCGCCGCGCCCGCTGCCGACGAGGCCGCCGCGCCCGAGCCGGCGACGGTGACCGTGGCCGACGCCGTGGACGCGCCCAAGGGCCGCGGCCGCCGCCGCGCCACCCGCGCCGCCGCTGCCCAGCCCGTGGCGGAGGCCCCGAAGGCCGCCGAGGCCGAGGCTCCGGCCGCCCCCGCGCGCGGTGGCCGCCGCCGCCCGGCCGTGCCCGTCTTCCAGGCCCCGGTCTTCACCGAGCCGATGTTCCAGACCCCGATGACCGCCGCCGCGGCGCTCGCCGAGGAAGCGGAGACCGAGGAGGAGGAGACGGAGGCCGAGGCCGCCGTCGCCCCCGCCCCGCAGCCCGCCGCCCGTCGCCGCCGCCGTCGTGGCGCGGCCGCCGAGCCCGAGCCCGCCGCCCCGGCCGCCCCCGCCCCGGCGCCCGCCGCCGAGGAGGCCCTCGCCGAGGAGCCCGAGGCGGAGACCGAGGCCGAGGTGGAGCTGGACGAGGCCGACGAGTCGGGCGAGCGCCCGGCCCGCCGTCGCCGCCGCGGTGGCCGCCGCCGTCGCCGGGGCGAGTCCTCCGACCTGGACGAGTCCGCCGAGGAGGAGTCCGAGGAGGAGGAAGAGGCCGCCGAGGAGGAAGGCGAGGAGGAGGCCGAGGAGACCGCGCTCGGTTCCGGCTCCAGCCGTCGCCGCCGCCGTCGCCGCCGCCGTTCGGGTGACGCCGCCGACACCGAGGCCGCCGACGAGGACGGCGTCCGCACGGTCGTCAAGGTGCGCGAGCCGCGCCCGGCCCGCGAGAAGGCGGAGCCGTCCGACGAGGTGCAGTCCATCAAGGGCTCCACCCGCCTGGAGGCCAAGAAGCAGCGCCGCCGCGAAGGCCGCGAGCAGGGCCGCCGCCGCGTCCCGATCATCACCGAGGCCGAGTTCCTGGCCCGCCGCGAGGCCGTCGAGCGCGTCATGGTCGTCCGCCAGAACGGCGAGCGCACCCAGATCGGCGTCCTCGAGGACAACGTGCTCGTCGAGCACTACGTCAACAAGGAGCAGGCCACCTCGTACGTCGGCAACGTCTACCTGGGCAAGGTCCAGAACGTGCTGCCGTCGATGGAGGCCGCCTTCATCGACATCGGCAAGGGCCGCAACGCCGTCCTGTACGCCGGCGAGGTCAACTTCGAGGCGCTCGGCATGGCCAACGGGCCGCGCCGCATCGAGTCCGCCCTCAAGTCCGGCCAGTCGGTCCTCGTGCAGGTCACCAAGGACCCGATCGGCCACAAGGGCGCCCGCCTGACCAGCCAGGTCTCGCTGCCCGGCCGCTACCTGGTCTACGTGCCCGAGGGCTCGATGACCGGCATCAGCCGCAAGCTGCCCGACACCGAGCGCGCGCGCCTGAAGACCATCCTCAAGAAGATCGTCCCCGAGGACGCGGGCGTCATCGTGCGCACCGCCGCCGAGGGTGCGAGCGAGGACGAGCTGCGCCGCGACGTCGAGCGCCTGCAGGCCCAGTGGGAGGACATCCAGAAGAAGTCGAAGATGATCTCGACCTCTTCGCCGAGCCTCCTGTACGGCGAGCCGGACATGACCGTCCGCGTGGTCCGCGACATCTTCAACGAGGACTTCTCGAAGGTCATCGTCAGCGGCGACGAGGCGTGGAGCACCATCCACGGCTACGTCTCGCACGTGGCCCCGGACCTGGCGGACCGCCTGCAGCGGTGGACCTCCGAGGTGGACGTCTTCGCGACGTACCGCATCGACGAACAGCTCGCCAAGGCCCTGGACCGCAAGGTCTGGCTGCCCTCCGGCGGCTCGCTGGTGATCGACAAGACCGAGGCCATGGTCGTGATCGACGTCAACACCGGCAAGTTCACCGGCCAGGGCGGCAACCTCGAGGAGACCGTCACCAGGAACAACCTGGAGGCGGCCGAGGAGATCGTGCGCCAGCTGCGGCTGCGCGACCTGGGCGGCATCGTCGTCATCGACTTCATCGACATGGTCCTGGAGTCGAACCGGGACCTGGTGCTGCGGCGCATGCTGGAGTGCCTGGGCCGGGACCGTACGAAGCACCAGGTCGCCGAGGTCACCTCGCTGGGCCTGGTCCAGATGACCCGCAAGCGGGTGGGCCAGGGCCTGCTGGAGTCCTTCTCCGAGACCTGCGTCCACTGCAACGGCCGCGGTGTGATCGTGCACATGGAGCAGCCGACGGCCGTCGGCGGCGGCGGCAACGGCAAGCGCGCCAAGAAGCGCGGCCGCGGCGGTGCGCACGAGCACGACCACGACCTGGTGACGGGCATCGAGTCCGATGTCACGGAGGCCGAGACCGAGGCCGAGGTCGCGGCGGAGCTCGCCGCGCCGATCGCCCTGCCCGAGCCGGACTTCGTCCCCGACGAGGAGCTGTACAGCAGCCCCGCCGAGGCCGAGGCCGCCGCGGGCCTGATCAGCGGCCGCCGCTCGCGGCGCCGTGCGACCCGCAGGGCCAGCGCCCCGGCCGGTGCCCCGCGCGCCGCCGCCGCTGCGGCTCCGGCCGCCGCCCCGGTCGCGGAGCCCGTCGTGGCTGCGGAGCCGGAGCCGGAGCCGGTGGCCGAGCCCGCCGACACGGTGCTGGAGCCGGCCCCCGAGGCCGTCGCCACCGCCGTCGAGCAGCCCGTCGAGGCCGAGACCGTCGTCGAGCCGGTGGCCGAGGTGGCCGAGGTCGCCGAGGAGGCCGCGCCGAAGGGCCGTACGCGCCGTCGTGCGACCCGCAAGGCCACCGCCCCGGCGGGCGAGCCGAAGCCGGCCGAGGCCGCGCCGGAGGCTGCCGCCCCGGCCGCGACCGAGGCGCCGGCCGAGGAGGCCGCTGCCGAGGCCGTGGCGGAGCCGGTCGCCGAGACCGTCGCCGAGCCGGTCGCGGAGCCCGTGGCCGAGCCCGTGGCCGACGCCGCCCCGCCGCGTGCCCGCCGCCGTGCGACCCGCAAGGCCACCGCGCCCGCCGGTTCGCCGGCCGGTGCCGAGGCCGTGGTCGTCGTCACCGCCCCCGCGGCCGCGGAGGCGGTCGTGGCGGCCGCTGCCGAGCCGGAGGCGCAGCCCGCCGAGGAGTCCGTCGAGGAGGCCGCTCCGGCCAAGAAGACGGCCCGCAAGACGGCTGTCAAGAAGGCTCCGGCGAAGAAGGCCGCCGCGAAGAAGACGACGACCGCGAAGAAGGCCGTCGCCAAGAAGACGGCGGCCAAGAAGACCACTGCGAAGAAGACGGCCAAGAAGGCGGCGGCGGCGGAGCAGTCCGCCCCGGCGGCCACGGACGCCTGATCACAGCAGTGCAGGAAGGGTGACGGGGCCCGGTTTGACCTCTCAAACCGGGCCCCGTAACCTTGACCGTCGGCGTGTCTACGTGCACGCCAGCTCCTGAGCACCTCACCTCCCGGGCTTCACGGCGCGGGGGAGGCCTCCCGCGTTCCGCCGGGGTCGGCTGGCTTCAGGAGTTCCGATTTTCGAGCGAGAGAGAGATCCGCGTGTACGCCATCGTGCGCAGCGGTGGTCGCCAGCACAAGGTTGCTGTCGGCGACATCGTTGAGGTTGACAAGATTTCCACTGCCAAGGTTGGCGACACGGTCGAGCTCTCGACCCTGCTCGTTGTCGACGGCGACGCCGTGACCAGCGACCCGTGGGTCCTGGCCGGCATCAAGGTCACGGCCGAGGTCGTGGACCACCACAAGGGCGCCAAGATCGACATCCTGCGCTACAAGAACAAGACGGGCTACCGTCGTCGTCAGGGTCACCGTCAGCAGTACACGGCGATCAAGGTCACCGGCATCCCGACCGCCGCGAAGTAAAGAGGGACTGAGCAATGGCACACAAGAAGGGCGCATCGTCCACCCGGAACGGTCGCGACTCCAATGCCCAGCGGCTCGGCGTGAAGCGCTTCGGCGGTCAGGTCGTTTCCGCTGGTGAGATCCTCGTCCGCCAGCGCGGCACCCACTTCCACCCGGGCGCCGGTGTCGGCCGCGGTGGCGACGACACCCTGTTCGCCCTGCAGGCCGGTGCGGTGCAGTTCGGCACCCACCGTGGCCGCAAGGTCGTGAACATCGTTCCGGCCGCCTGATCCAGCTCCTGCTGATCAAGCGTTCGTAACCCACCGAGGGCGGATCTCAGCTCTTTCCGGCGCGAGCCGGGAAGAGGGATCCGCCCTCGGCGCGTTGTCACATAGACACGTTTAATGGGCAGCAAGGTCTGCCCGGGACATACCCGCATGTATCTGGAGGAACACCCATGACCACCTTCGTGGACCGCGTCGAGCTGCACGTCGCCGCGGGTAACGGGGGCCACGGCTGCGCCTCCGTACACCGGGAGAAGTTCAAGCCCCTGGGCGGCCCCGACGGCGGCAACGGCGGCCGCGGCGGCGACGTGATCCTGGTCGTCGAGCAGGCGATCACCACCCTGCTGGACTACCACCACAGCCCGCACCGCAAGGCCACCAACGGCAAGCCCGGCGAGGGCGGCAACCGCTCCGGCAAGGACGGCCAGGACCTGGTCCTGCCCGTGCCGGACGGCACCGTGGTCCTCGACAAGCAGGGCAACGTCCTCGCCGACCTGGTCGGCCAGGGCACCACGTACATCGCGGCCCAGGGCGGCCGCGGCGGCCTCGGCAACGCGGCCCTGTCCTCGGCCCGCCGCAAGGCCCCCGGCTTCGCGCTGCTCGGCGAGCCCGGCGACTCCGGGGACGTGGTCCTGGAGCTCAAGACCGTCGCCGACGTGGCGCTGGTCGGCTTCCCGAGCGCCGGCAAGTCCTCGCTGATCTCGGTGCTGTCCGCGGCCAAGCCGAAGATCGCGGACTACCCGTTCACCACCCTGGTCCCGAACCTGGGCGTGGTCACCGCCGGCTCCACCGTCTACACCATCGCCGACGTGCCGGGCCTGATCCCGGGCGCCAGCCAGGGCCGCGGCCTGGGCCTGGAGTTCCTGCGGCACGTCGAGCGCTGCTCGGTCCTCGTGCACGTGCTGGACACCGCCACCCTGGAGTCCGACCGCGACCCGGTCTCCGACCTCGACGTCATCGAGGAGGAGCTGCGGCTGTACGGCGGCGGCCTGGAGAAGCGGCCGCGGATCGTCGTCCTCAACAAGGTGGACATCCCGGACGGCCAGGACCTCGCGGACATGATCCGCCCGGACCTGGAGGAGCGCGGCTACAAGGTCTTCGAGGTCTCCGCGGTCGCCCGCACCGGCCTCAAGGAGCTGTCCTTCGCGCTGGCCGAGATCGTCGCCAAGGCGCGCGCCCGCAAGCCGAAGGCCGAGGCCACCCGGATCGTCATCCGGCCGAAGGCCGTGGACGACAACGGCTTCACCGTCGTGTACGACGAGGCCGAGGACGTCTACCGCGTGCGCGGCGAGAAGCCGGAGCGCTGGGTGCGCCAGACCGACTTCAACAACGACGAGGCCGTGGGCTACCTGGCCGACCGCCTCAACCGCCTGGGCGTCGAGGACGCGCTGATGAAGGCCGGCGCGCACGCCGGCGACGGCGTGGCCATCGGCTCCGAGGAGAACGCGGTCGTCTTCGACTGGGAGCCGACCATGATGGCCGGCGCCGAGATGCTCGGCCGACGCGGCGAGGACCACCGCATGGACGCCCCGCGTCCGGCCGTCCAGCGCCGCAAGGACAAGGAGGCGCAGCGCGGTGACGCCGCGCAGCGCGAGTACGACGAGTTCCGCCCGTTCTGAGTCAGGGGCGGGCCCCCTCCGAGGACGGGGTTGAAGCCGCCTTTACGCCCCTCCCGTAGGATCCCCGGGTGAGTAACGTGCTCGACCAGAAGGTCGGTGGAATGGAAGCTTCCACCGACCGCGGCAGCGGCAGTGTCTGCGTAGTCGTGATCGCATACAACGACGCCGAGCTCGTGGGCGAGGCCGTGCAGTCGGCCCTCGCCCAGGGCGAGGTGGTGTCGGAAGTCATCGCCGTCGACGACTGCTCGTCCGACGGCACCCCCGAGGTGCTGGACGAGCTGGCCGCGGCGCACCCGCGGCTGCGCGTCATCCACCGCGAGCGGAACAGCGGGGGCTGCGGCACCCCGCGCAACGACGGCATCAGGGCCGCCACGGCCCCGTACGTCCTGTTCCTGGACAGCGACGACGTGCTGCCGCCGGGGGCCGCCGCCGCCCTGGTGGCCGCCGCCGAGCGGCACGGGGCGCCGGTGACCGTCGGGTCCTGCGTGCGGCGCGAGCTGCCGCAGGAGCACGACGTGCCGTGGGTGCCCGGCCTGTACGAGGGGCCCGCCGTGATCGGGAAGCCCGCGGACAAGCCGGAGCTCGTCCGCGACACCCTCTGCGTCAACAAGCTGTACGACCGGTCCTTCCTGGACAAACATTCCATCCGCTTCCCCGATGGTCGTTTCATCTACGAGGACTTCGTCTTCACCGCCCAGGTCCTCGCGGCGGCCCCGCGCATGGCGGTGATCCCCGAACTCGTCTACGTCTGGCACGTGCGCCGCAGCGCCGCCCAGGTGTCGATCTCCCTCGACCGGGCGGACATCGGCAACTGGCAGGCCCGCGTCAACGCCCACCGCAAGGCGGTGGACATACTGCGCGCCGCCGGAGCGGACGAACTCGTCACCGCCTGCCGGATCAAGTTCCTCGAATACGACCTGCGCATGTACCTGCGCGAGATCGGCGGCAACGCGGACTACCAGCGCGCCTGGTGGACCCTCACCCGCGAGTACCTCGCCGGTTTCACCGAGGAGGAGATCGCGGGGGCCGGCACCTGCGCCCGCTGGATCGCCCACGTCCTGCTCGCCACCCCGCAGCCCCCCGCCGACCTGGAGCGGCTGGTGCAGTTCGCGGCCGAGCCCCCGCGGCTGCTGCCCCCGTACGCGGTCGCCGACGGGGAGCCGGTGTGGAGCGAGGAGCTGCCCGGGGCCCGCCTCGACGGACTCGCGGACCTGCCGCTCGCCGAGCTGCCCGTCATAGTGGACGCCCGCCTGGTCACCGGCCTGGTCGGCGAGCTGAAGGTGCACGTCCACGACCTCTACGGGCGGCTGGCCGCCGCCGGGCCGCGCAGCGTGCACCTGGAGTTCGACACCCGCCGCGGCGACGAGCCGGCCCTCAGCCGCCCCGTGGACCTGCACCCGGCGGAGAACGGCACCTGGACCGCCCGGCTGCCCGTCGGGATGACCGCGCTGGCCGCCGCCGGCCGCCGCCGCGGCCGCCGCGGCCTGCAGGTCTGGGACGTGCGGCTGCGCGTGCACTGCGAGGACGGCGGTTCGCTGCTGGCCTCCCTGCGCCCCCGCTCCGATCGCCTCGGGCGCAGCGCCCTCGTCAGCAGCCGGTACGGTGTTCTGCTGGTGCAGCCGTACGAAACGGCCAGCGGATCGCTGGCACTGCGGCTGGCACCGGGACTGCACGGAGCGGTCAGCCTGGTCAGGAACCGCATCGACCGGGCGCGGATGCGGCGGCAGAACGGCTGAGGCCGCGCGGCCGGGGCCCCACCGGGCCCGGGCCGCGCGGACCGCTCGGCTTACGGACAGGACTCGGGAGATACGAATGACGTTTCTGATCACCGGCGGTGCCGGCTACATCGGTTCGCACGTGGTCCGGGCGATGACGCTCGCGGGCGAGAAGGTCGTCGTGCTCGACGACCTCTCCACGGGTGACGAGGACCGGGTGCCGGAGGGCGTTCCGCTGGTGGTCGGCTCGGTCCTGGACCGGCTGGTCCTGGACCGCACCATCGAGGAGCACCGGATCACCGGTGTGGTGCACCTCGCGGGCAAGAAGCAGGTCGGCGAGTCGGTCGAGAAGCCCACGTACTACTACCACGAGAACGTGCAGGGGCTCACGGTCCTGCTGGAGGCCGTCGCGGCCGCCGGGATCCGCAACTTCCTCTTCTCCTCCTCGGCCTCCGTGTACGGCATGCCGGACGTGGACCTCGTCACCGAGGACACCCCCTGCGCGCCGATGAGCCCGTACGGCGAGACCAAGCTCGCCGGCGAGTGGCTGGTGCGCGCCGCCGGCCGGGCCCACGGCATCGCCACCGCCTGCATGCGCTACTTCAACGTGGCCGGCACCGCCACCCCCGAGCTCGCCGACACGGGCGTGTTCAACCTGGTCCCGATGGTCTTCGAGCGGCTGGACGCCGGGGAGGGCGCCCGCATCTTCGGCGACGACTACCCCACCCCGGACGGCACCTGCATCCGCGACTACATCCACGTCGAGGACCTGGCGGACGCCCACCTCGTGGCCGCCCGCAAGCTGGCCGAGTGGGCCGCCGCCGGCGAGTACAAGGACCTGACCGTCAACATCGGCCGCGGCGAGGGCGTCTCCGTCCGCGAGATGGTCGAGCTGATCAACGAGAACACCGGCCACACCGAGGAGCCCGTGGTCACCCCGCGCCGCCCCGGGGACCCGGCCAAGGTGGTGGCCTCCGCCGACCGGATCGCCGCCGAGCTGGGCTGGAAGGCCAAGCACGACGTCCGCTCGATGATCACCTCCGCCTGGGAGGGCTGGGGCGCCCACCGCGCCGACGCCGGCCACCACACCGAGCAGCGCTGACCCTCGCGCACGGGCCGGCGCCCGCCCGTGGCGCGTCCGGCCCGGGATCCTCCCGGCCCGGGCCCTACGGGACGGCGTGCCGCAGCCCCGACAGGGCCCGGCGCGCCCGCCGGGCCAGCCGTACCGGGGCCGGGGTCCGCACCGTCACCGTGAGCGGACCGCCGCCGGGTCCCGCCACCGGCAGGTCCCGTACGAAGGCGCCCGCCTCCAGGTGCAGCTTCAGCTCCCACGTCCCGGCCGGCAGCCCGTGCAGCCCGCAGCGTACGAGGACCCGCCCGGCGGGGTCCCGGACCGTCTCGGCCGTCGCCGCCAGCAGGGGGGTGCGCCCGGGGGCCGTCAGCAGCGGCCGGATCCGGACCCCGGGCGGGCAGCCCGGCAGGGTGGCCGTGAGCTCCGCGGTGCGGCCGCCCCCCAGCCCGCGCAGCAGCTCCCCGCGGGCGTCCCGGCCCAGCGGGCGGCGGGTGGCGCCGATGTCCAGGTTCAGGTGCCCGTGCCGGGTGGCGGAGAAGGCGGCCACGGCCGTGGTCCCGGCCCGGCGGCCGCGGTCCACGAGGTGCGGCTCGGGGTCGGGCTCGTGCGCCTCGTCCAGCGGCTCCGGCAGCCAGGCCTCGCGGTGCAGGGTCCCGGCGGCGACCGTGATCCGCATGGTCCACACCCCGTCCGGCAGCGGGCCGCCGTCCGCCGCGTGCGCCACGTCCACCGCGCATGTGTAGTGACCCTCCCCGTCGGTCTCGGCGGGCACCAGGTACGTGAACCCCTGCCGGCGCAGCAGGATCCCCGCCCGCTGCGGCGTGCCGGGGCCCAGGCCCGTCAGCTCGGCCCGGCCGCGGACGCGCAGCACCGGCCCGTCCCAGTGGCACTCGGCCACCTCCTGGCGCAGGGCCACCCGCGAGGTCAGCTCGAACAGCCCGTCCGGCAGGCCGGCCGCCGGATCGCGGAAGCCCGGGTAGGCCGCGTAGGCCCGCCCCTCCTCGATCACCGTGGGCACCCCCGCACCCGCGGCGTCCGCCGCCACCACCGCGCCGAGCCCCGCGTGGTCCTCCGTACGCAGGTGGTGGGCGCGCAGCCGCAGGCCCGGCGGCAGGGCCTCCAGCACCCCGTCCGTGAGCCACTGCCGCACCAGCGGGGCGGCGGCCGCGGCCATCTCCGCCCGGCCCGCCGCGTCGCGCTCCAGGTAGGGCCGGCCGAAGGGGGCCAGCACCTCCCCGTGGAAGTGCCGCCGCATCAGCTTGTCCCGGTCCGGACCGGGCGGCACGTGGGCGGCGACCAGGTCGAGCACCGAGCCGGTGTACGCCAACTGCCCGGGCCAGTCCAGGTCCTGCCGGGTGGCGTTGGAGCCGTCCCCGCGCCCCTCCAGGTAGTAGCAGTCGTAGTCGGCGACCACCGAGACCTTCGACGCGTGGAGCAGCCCGCGGATCCCGAAGGGCAGGTCCTCGCCCACGAGCCGCCCCTCCGTGAAGCGCAGCCGGTGCCGCTCGATCAGGCTGCGCCGCCAGAGCTTGTACGCGGCGAGGGTCCAGTAGACGGGCGAGTCGAAGATGCTCACGTCGGGGCTGGTGGTGCGCAGGTCCACGGGGGCCGGGCGCCCCCCGATGCCGATGATCCGCCCGTAGACCACGTCCGAGCCGTGCTCCTCGGCCATGGCGACGAGCCGCTCCAGGGCCTCGTCGCCGAGGTAGTCGTCGGAGTCGAGGAAGAACACGTACCGGCCGCGGGCCTGCTCGATGCCGATGTTCCGGGGGCGGCCCGCGCCTCCGGAGGCGGGCTCGTGGTGGACGGCGGCATTGCGCCGGCCGGCCGCCCAGGCGTCGAGCCAGGCCCCCGAGCCGTCCGTGGAGCCGTCGTCCACGGCGATGACCTCGATCCGGTCCTGGCCCAGGCTCTGGGCGGCCACGGAGTCGAAGCAGCGCGGCAGGTAGCGGAGGGTGTCGTGGACCGGTATGACGACGCTGACGGTGACTTGGGAGCCCATGGGCGGTTCCCCCGGGTTGCTGGTCCCCTGACGGCTTTCGCCATCGAGCGTACGCCGACGGGCCACCACCGCCAGGGTGATGGCCCGTCCTGCTGCGCCCGGAGGTCCCGTGTGCTAGGGCCTGCGCGCACAGGCCCCGGCGGGAGCCGGGTCAGCGGTGGAGCAGCGTGAAGAGGCTCTCCCAGCGGCCGGTGATCTCCTCCGCGGAGTAGCGCTGGATGTCCTCGCGGGCCTGCTCGCCCATGCGGTCGCGCAGCTCGCGGTCGGTCATCAGCTCGTCCAGGCGGCGGGCGAACTCGCCCGTGTTGCCGGGAGGGGCGATCAGGCCGTTGACCCCGTCCGTGATGATCTCGCGGACGCCCGGGGCCACGTCGAAGGCCACGCACGGCACCGCGGTCGCCATGGCCTCCATCAGCGCGAGGGGGAAGCCCTCGCCGCGGGAGGACAGCGCGAACAGGGAGCTCTCGCGCAGCGCCCCCGGGACGTCGCTGGTGCGGCCCATCCACTCCACCGAGGACGTGATCCCCAGCTGGGCGGCCTGCTTCTTCAGGGCCTCCTCCTCCGGGCCCGAGCCGTAGAGGGTCAGCACCCAGTCGGGGTGCCGGTCCGCGATCTCGGCCCAGGAGTCGAGCAGCAGGTCGACGCCCTTCTCCTCGTGGAGCCGGCCGATGCTGACCACCCGCTTGGCGGTGCGGCGGGACGGCTCTTCGGGGAAGAACGGCAGCGGGTTCGGCATGGCGCCGACGTTGTCCATCCGCTGCCGGATCCACAGGTCCGCGTCCTCACGGGTGAGGGCCAGCATCCGGTCCACGTCCGCGTAGAAGCGCTTGACGCGCCCGAAGCGGGAGGACTTGCGGCAGGTCTCGAAGGACTCGTGGCTCATGCCGATGACCTTCAGCCCGGCGGTGTCCGCGAGCGCCACCCACTCCATGGCCCACACCTGGGTCACGATGACCACGGAGCCGGGGCGGGCGGCCCGGAACAGCGCCGACATCTTCGCGGCCTGCTCGCGCATGCCCGCGTCGCGCGCGGCCCGGCGCCGCCGCTCGACCAGGTCGAGCTTGCCCTTGAGGCCCGAGAGGGGCTTCAGGGAGGGCGGGTGCACGTCGTACAGGGTGGTGGTCCGGTACGGCAGGTCCGCGCCCAGGTCGGCCCGCCGGCCTTCGGGGGCCGGGACGATGCCGACCACGTGGACGGAGTGGCCGCGCTCGGAGAAGAGCCGGGCCATCTGGTGCGACCAGCTGGTGATGCCGCCCAGCTCGTCCACGCTGTTGGAGACGAGGAAGATGTCGCGGGGCCGGCTCGCGTGCGTTTCGGTCATGGCCGTTCCGGTGGCTGCGGTCGTGTCGGTCGTCTCGGTCGTCGCGGGCATCAGCGGCTCCACCCGGAGAAGAAGGTGTCGACGATCGTCTTGGCTGCGGTGCCCTGGTCGTACTCGCCGAACTCCGACACGAAGCGCTTGCGGGCCTCGGCGTAGGCGTCGTCCGCCGCGTCCAGGGTCTTCAGCACCTCGTGGAACTCCTCCTCGGTCCGGAACACCGGGCCCGGAGCGTGCTCCAGGAGGTCGAAGTAGGTGCCGCGGCCCTCGTGCACGTACTTGTCGTAGTCGTACGTGAAGAACAGCATCGGCCGGTCGAGCAGCGCGTAGTCGAACATCACGGAGGAGTAGTCCGTGATCAGGGCGTCGGCCAGCTGCATCAGCGGCATCACGTCGTGGCGCGCCGACACGTCGATGACCTTGCCCTTGGCGGTGGGCGGCAGCACCACGTGGTTCAGGTAGTGCGCGCGGACCAGCAGCACGTACCGGTCGCCGAACTCCTCGGCGAACTTCTCCACGTCGAACGGCAGGGGGAACGCGCCCGGAGTGCGGAAGGTCGGCGCGTACAGCAGCACCGTCTTGTCCGCGGGGATGCCGAGCTCGGCGGCGAGCGCGCCGCGCTCCCGCTTGCCGGCCGCGTCCTCGGCCTGCCGGGTCTGCACGAGCACGTCGTTGCGCGGGTAGCCCACGCGCAGCAGCTTCTGCTCGGGGATCCGGAAGGCCTTGGCGAGGGTCCGCACGTCGTGCTCGGAGCGGCACAGGAAGTGGTCGAAGCGGTTGAGGTGCTTCTCCTCCGCCGCCTGCTGCGCCTGGGTGGCCGCCTTCAGCCCCGGCTGGTCGAAGCCCATCTTCTTGAGGGCCGAACCGTGCCAGGTCTGGACGTACGTGGTCTCGGGGCGCTTGGCGAGCTTGAGCGGGTAGCTCTGGTTGTCCACCCAGAACTCGGCCCGGGCCAGCGCCTTGAGGTACGGCAGCGACCAGCGGCGCACGAGGTGGGCGTCCTTCGGGAAGTCCTTCGGGGCGGCGCCCGCGTAGGACCAGTACGCCTCGAAGTCCAGGCCGCGGGCGCGCATCTCCTCGTAGATGGCGCGCGGGCTGTCGCTGTACTGCTTGCCGAGCATGCTCTCGAAGACCACGGTGCGCTTCTTCACGGGCAGCCGGCCGTACACCTCGTGGAAGAGGCGCAGCTTGGTCTTGTCCGAGGTCAGCGTCTTGCGGAGGTCCTTGGCCTTGCGGTAGCCGGCCTTGGCGAGCTTGCCCGGCCTGCCCCGCACGGCGGTCTGGATCAGTTCCTCGATCCGCTCGTTGTCGTGCTTGGCGGAGACCAGGCGGAACGCCAGGTGGCCCTTGGACGTGGGGTGCGGCTCGATGTGGTCGGCGACCAGCCGGGTCAGGCGGGGCTTGACGGGCAGCAGGCCGCTGCCGAGCTCGCTCTCGCCGACCGTCAGGCGGGTGTTGGTCTTCTGGCCGTTGACGTCGAGGATGACGCGGACGTCCCAGACGGAGTCGATGATGCCGAGCGGGCGCAGCTTCGCGCTGAGGTCGACCTCGGCGTCCCAGGTGACGAACCGGCCCTCGTGGCGCAGCGACTTCACCGGGAAGGTGAAGGTCTGGAGGCTGCGGCGGCGGGCCCGGAACTCGATCTGGCCCTTGATCTTCGCGTCGGCCGGCATCACGCCCAGCGGGTTGGTGATGCGGCCGGCCAGGCGCACCGTGCCGTCGGACTCGGCGTACTCGGTGAGCGCGTTGCGCAGGAACATCTTCTGGACCGGCTTCTGGTGGTAGCCGAGGTCCGTGACGTCGAGGACGCTGCGGGCGAACTCGTCGTCGAGGTGCTCGGCGCACCAGTAGATGCGGCCGTCGCGCTCCGCGAGCGGGGCGGAGATCTTGTCCCGGTGGGTCAGCGTGTCCACGGCGGGCAGCAGGTTGTCCCAGTCGCCCTGCTGCAGGAGGTACGCGCAGATGGCCTGGATGGGCTGGACCCGGGTGTACGCCTCGTGGTCGAGGCCCGCCAGGTAGTCGCGGGAGAGCTCGGCGAACTCGCGCCGGTAGGACTCGTCGCGGAACGGCAGGTCACGCAGATGCAGTACAAGGTCGTGCTTGAGGAACTTGACGTCCTTGGCCTTCTTCAGCTCGGTCAGGCCGTGCTGTTCGAGGAGGGCGTCGATCCGGCGGTGGATCTCCAGCCGGTGGATGTAGTTGCTCATCTCGTGCCGGCGGTTGGTCACCGACTTGACCTTGGCCTGGGCGTGCACGTGCCAGAAGTAGACCTGGTTCGGGATGAGCGTGATCTTCTTCGCGGCGAGGTAGGCCTCGGCGATGAACATCAGGTCCTCGTAGAGCATCCCCTTCGGGAAGAGGAGGTTGTTCTCGAGGAGGAAGTCGCGGCGGTAGCACTTGTTCGTGGAGAGGGTGTCCCACACGAACAGGTCCGGCAGCTCGCTGACCGAGGTCAGGGTGCGGGTGGTGCGGTACAGCCAGTTGTACCACTCGTCGCGCTTCTGGTTGCGGGTGTCCTTGTGGACGCGTACGCACAGGCCCGAGACCATGTCGGCCCCGGTGCGCTCGGCGGCCTCCAGCATGTTGCGGCAGGCGTTGAGCTCCAGCACGTCGTCGCTGTCGAGGAACATGACGTAGCGGCCCTTGGCCTCGCCGATGCCGACGTTGCGGGGCTCGCCGCCGGCGCCGCTGTTCTCGGGCAGCTGGAAGGCGCGCACCAGTCCGGGGTGCGCCGCTTCGAGTTCCTTGGCAACCTCGAAGGACCTGTCCTTGCTGCAGTCGTCGACGATGACGACCTCAACACTGTCGAGGGTCTGGTCCAACACCGATTGGACGGCCGTGGGCAGCCGCGCTGCGTCGTTGTAGACGATGACGACCACGGAGACGTCGGGCACTGGCACCTCAATCCATTTGTTCTCCTGCACGCCCGTCAAAGCTACCGTGTGTTCCTTGGTGGGTCGGCAGCGGTATACCCCCCTTTTGGCCGGATCTGTTGGTTTTTGTTCCAGCTCTGTACCCCGGCTGTTACCTGCTCGACTCCCACCCGTGCGAATGAACCAGGCATAAGTGCATGATCCGTGCATACTGGACAGGCCTTGCGCAGTGCCGGGGCCTTCCGTTTGCGGACAGGCCGGTTTCGTACGTTGACGGGGAAGCAGGCATGACGAAGCTGTCCGTGGTCGTTCCGTGTTTCAACGAGGAAGCGGTCATCGACAGCTTCGACACCGAGGTCCGCCGGATCCTCGACGCACTGCCCGTCGAATACGAGGTCTGCTACGTCGACGACGGGAGCCGCGACGGCACCCTGGGCCGGCTGCGCCGGATCGCCGCCGAGCACGGAGACCGCGCCCGCTACGTCTCCTTCAGCCGCAACTTCGGCAAGGAGGCCGCCATGCTCGCAGGCCTGCGCGAAGCCGGCGGGGACGCGGTGGTGATCATGGACGCCGACCTCCAGCACCCGCCCGAGCTCATCGGCCGCATGCTGGAGCTCTACCGGCAGGGCCACGACCAGGTCGTCGCCCGCCGCAGCCGCGAGGGCGACCGGAAGATCCGCTCCGCCCTGAGCCGCCTCTACTATCGGGGGGTGAACCGCTGGGTGGACGTGGAGCTCGCCGACGGCGTCGGCGACTTCCGGCTGCTCTCCCGCCCGGCCGTGGACGCCCTCCTGTCGATGCCCGAGTGCAACCGCTTCTCCAAGGGCCTCTTCTCCTGGATCGGCTTCGACACCGTCCACTTCGACTACCGCAACGCCCAGCGCGGCGCGGGCGAGACCAAGTGGCGGTTCGGCGCCCTGCTGAACTACGGCATGGACGGCCTGATCTCGTTCAACAACCGCCCGCTGCGCCTGGGCATCTGGACCGGCGCCGCCCTGACCGTCCTCTCCGGGCTGTACGCCCTGTGGGTGATCGGCATGGCCCTGGCCTTCGGGATCAGCGCCCCCGGGTACGTCACCCTGGTCGCGATCACCGTCGGCCTCGGCGGGGTCCAGCTGGTCATGCTCGGCCTGATCGGCGAGTACATCGGCCGCATCTACTACGAGACCAAGCGCCGACCGCACTTCCTCGTCAAGGAAGCGCACGCCCCGGCCGCGGGCCCGGCCGCCGCCGGCCCCGAGGGGCTCGCCGCCCGCGCCGCCAAGGCCGCCTGGCCCGCCCGCAGCGCCCTCGGCGAACCGGTGCGGCTCGACCCGCGGTGACCCGGGCCCCCGTCCCCGCCCCGGCCCCGGCCGCCGGCGAGAGCCGCCCGCGCCGGCGGCTCCCCGGCCGGGCCCGGGCCGCGCAGGTCCTCCGCTTCGCCCTCGTCGGCGGGATCAACACGGCCGTCTTCTTCGCGATCTACCTGCTGCTGCACCCGTGGCTGCCGTACTTCGCCGCCTACACCCTGGCCTTCCTGCTGAGCATGGTCGGCTCCTTCTTCCTCAACACCTACTTCACCTACCGCACCCGGCCGACCTGGAAGAAGTTCCTGCTCTTCCCCCTCACCAACGCCACCAACTACGCCGTCCAGTCCGCCGGGCTCTACGCCCTGGTCGCCTGGGCCGGGATGGACACGCGGACCGCCCCCCTCGCCGCCGCGGGCGCCGCCGTCCCCGTCACCTACCTGCTCTCCGAACGGATCCTCGCCACCCGCCCCGCCCGGGCCCGCTGAGCCGCACCCCGCCCTCCCGGCGCCTGTCCGCAGACCGGAATGCGCGGGCGGCCGCCGCCCGGCACCCCGTAGATTGGGTGCCCTCATCACACGTGGTGCAAAGGGGATGGACGTGTCAGCGGCAAGGCAGGGAGTCACCGACGCCCGCAGGATCGTCGTCAAGGTCGGCTCCTCCTCCCTCACCACCGCGGCCGGCGGTCTCGACGCGGACCGCGTGGACGCGCTGGTGGACGTGCTCGCCAAGGCGCGCAGCGGCGGCGAGAAGGAGATAGTGCTGGTCTCCAGCGGGGCCATCGCCGCCGGCCTCTCCCCGCTCGGCCTGCGCCGCCGCCCCAAGGACCTGGCCCGCCAGCAGGCCGCCGCCAGCGTCGGCCAGGGACTGCTGGTGGCCCGCTACACCGCTTCCTTCGCGCGGTACGGGGTCCGGGTCGGCCAGGTGCTCCTGACCACCGACGACACCAGCCGCCGCGCCCACTACCGCAACGCCTTCCGGACCCTGGACCAGCTGCTGACCATGGGCGCGCTGCCGGTCGTCAACGAGAACGACACCGTTGCCACGGACGAGATCCGCTTCGGCGACAACGACCGGCTGGCCGCCCTCGTGGCCCACCTCGTCCGCGCCGACCTGCTCGTGCTCCTCTCCGACGTGGACGGCCTCTACGACGGGGACCCCTCGCTGCCCGGCACCAGCCGCATCGACGAGGTCCGCGGCCCGCAGGACATCGCGCACGTCTCCATCGGCAGCGCCGGCAAGGCGGGCGTGGGCACCGGCGGCATGGTCACCAAGGTCGAGGCCGCCCGCATCGCCGCCGCCGCGGGCATCCCCGTGGTCCTGACCTCCGCCAGCCAGGCCGCCGACGCGCTGGCCGGCCGGGGCACCGGCACCTACTTCCACGCCACCGGGCGGCGCTCCGCCGACCGGCTGCTGTGGCTCCAGCACGCCTCCACCCCGCAGGGGCACCTGGTCCTCGACGAGGGCGCCGTACGCGCCGTGACCGAACGCGGCAGCTCCCTGCTGCCCGCGGGCATCGCGGCCGTGGAAGGCGACTTCACCGCCGGCGACCCGGTGGAGCTGCGGGACGCCGAGGGCCGCGCGGTGGCCCGCGGCCTGGTCAACTTCGACGCCAAGGAGCTGCCGCAGCTGCTCGGGCGTTCGACGCGGGAACTCGCGAAGGAACTCGGGCCGGAATACGAACGCGAGGTCGTCCACCGCGACGATCTGGTGCTCCTGCACGGCTGAGGTTCGGTAAAACCGGAGCGCAGCGGCGCTCGGACTGACAACTTTGTTGGCGGGACATTGACGGACGGAACGCAGCCAGGGAGGCCGCCGGTGAGACGAACGCGCCCGGGGGAGCGAGCGCTGACCAGCGTCGAAACGGGCGACGACGTCGTCGCGTCCCGGCTGTGGCACATCACGCTGAGCGTGTCGGGGGCGCCGGCGCCGCTGGCCGAGGTCCGGCGCGGGCTGGAACAGCTCGCCCACGACCACCCCTTCCTGCTCACCAGCCGGTACGCCGCCGACCACGCGGAGATCCGGTACTGGGAGGAGGCCCGGGACCTCCACGACGCGGCCGCGGTGGCCCTGCGGCTGTGGGGCGAACACCGCTCCACCGCCAAGCTTCCGCCGTGGGAGATCGTCGGCCTCGAGGTCATCGACCGCGCCACCTACCACCAACGCGTAGCCGAGGGCTACGGCCCCCCACCAGCCTCCCCCGTAGGCGTCCACCCCTACTAACCCGAGACCCGCCCGGGGCAAACCTCGCCCGCGCCCCATCCCAGCCCCGCGGGGCACCATCCAGCCTCGCGGGGCAGCCTCCAGGCTCGCGGGGCACGCTCCAGCTTCGCGGGGCAGCCTCCCGCCCTCGCGGGGCACGCTCCAGCTTCACGGGGCACATTCCAGCCCCGCCCGGCCCATTCCAGCCCCGCTGGGCCACACCTCCAGCCTCGCCGGCGTTTGAGGCGCGGGGTCTGGGGCGGAGCCCCAGTTCGGGAAGGGGCGGGTAGGGGAAAGCCCCGCAGGGATCCGGGCTGGGCCCTTCGGGGGCTCCGCCCCCGCACCCCCGCGCCTCAATCGCCGGCGAGGCTTGATGTGGGGGCCCCGCCCCCGGGCCCCCGCGCCTCAAACGCCGGCGGGGCTGGAGTGGGGGCTCCGCCCCCGGCCCCGCGCCTCAATCGCAGGCGAGGCTTGATTTGGGGCTCTGCCCCCGGGCCCTCGTGCCTGACGCGCTGGCGGGGCTGGAGTGGGGGCTCTGCCCCGGGCCCCCGCATCAAGCGCCGGCGGGGCTGGGATTGGGGGCTTCGCCCCCCCGGGCCCTCGTGCCTCACGTGCCGGCGGGGCTTGATGTGGGGGCTCCGCCCCCCGGCCCTCGTGCCTCACGCGCTGGGCGGGGCTGGAAGTCGGGGCTCCGCCCCCGGGCCCCCGCGCCTCATGCGCCGGCGAGGCGGGAGTGGGCATCGAAGCGGCCTCGCGGGGGCGCAGCCCGAGCCCAGGGGACGCAGGGGGCCGTCTCGCGGAGCGGAATCCGGGAAAGCCCCGCGCAGCGGCGGGTTTACCCTGCACCCATGACCTCGCAGAGCCCCGTCACCGCCTCCGCCACCCGCGCCCGCACCGCCGCCGCCACCCTGGCCCCCCTGCCACGGTCCGCCAAGGACACCGCGCTGCTCGCGATCGCCGACGCCCTGGAGGCCCGTACGGCCGAGATCGTCGAGGCCAACGCCGCCGACATCGCCAAGGCCCGTGCCGCCGGGACCAGCGAGACCGTCATCGACCGGCTCACCCTCACCCCCGAGCGGGTCGCCGCCATCGCCTCGGACGTCCGCGACGTGGCGGCCCTGCCCGACCCCGTCGGCGAGGTGGTCCGCGGCTCCACCCTCCCCAACGGGATCGACCTGCGCCAGGTCCGCGTCCCGCTCGGCGTCGTCGGCATCATCTACGAGGCCCGCCCGAACGTCACCGTGGACGCCGCCGCCCTCTGCCTGAAGTCCGGCAACGCCGTCCTGCTCCGCGGCAGCTCCTCCGCGTACGCCTCCAACACCGCCCTGGTCGCCGTCCTGCGCGACGCCGTGGCCGCCGCCGGCCTGCCCGCCGACGCGGTGCAGCTGGTCCCGGGCGAGAGCCGCGACTCCGTCCGCGAGCTCATGCGCGCCCGCGGCCTCGTGGACGTGCTGATCCCGCGCGGCGGCGCCTCCCTGATCCGCACCGTGGTCGAGGAGTCGACCGTTCCGGTGATCGAGACCGGCACCGGCAACTGCCACGTCTACGTGGACGCGCAGGCCGACCTCGACATGGCCGTGGAGATCCTCGTCAACTCCAAGGCGCAGCGCCCCTCCGTGTGCAACTCCGCCGAGACCCTCCTCGTCCACCGGGACATCGCCCCCGCCTTCCTGCCCCGCGCCCTCGACGCGCTCGCCGAGGCGGGCGTGACCGTCCACGGGGACGAGGCCGTCCTCGGCCTCGCCGCGGACTCCAAGGCCACCGTCGTCCCGGCCACCGAGGAGGACTGGGAGACCGAGTACCTCTCGTACGACATCGCCGCCGCGGTCGTGGACTCCCTCGACGCCGCCGTGGCCCACATCCGGCGCTGGACCTCCGGCCACACCGAGGCGATCGTGACCACCTCCCAGGCTGCCGCCCGCCGCTTCACCCAGCTGGTCGACTCGACCACGGTGGCCGTGAACGCGTCCACCCGCTTCACCGACGGTGGCCAGTTCGGCTTCGGCGCGGAGATCGGGATCTCCACCCAGAAGCTGCACGCCCGCGGCCCCATGGGCCTGCCGGAGCTCACCTCGACCAAGTACATCGTCACGGGCGACGGTCACGTTCGGTGAGGATCCGTTCGACTCCGTGTGGCTGAAATGCACGCACGGCCTGCCCAAAGCCGCCCCCCAGGTCTACGCTGGTCCCGTGCCGGACGACGTGGGGGGCAAGCCGTTCCCGGACGGCGGGGAGCCCGACGACGACCGCGGAGGCGCGGACCAGGACTTCGCCTCCGTGGTGTTCGACGAGGCCTTCGTACGGGACGCGCGCATTCATGAACCGACCGCCGAGGAGCGGGTGCGGGCGGCCGCCCAGGCCCGCGCGGAGGCCGAGGAGGCCCGCGCCGTCGCGGGCGGCCGAGCCGTCGCCGACGAGGGCCCGGAGGGCTACGACGGCTACCTCGACCGCTTCGGCTACGGCTACGGCCCCGACGGCGAGCCCTACGGCTTCGGCCCGGAGTACGCCTACGGGTACGGATTCGGCTACGGCCCCTACGGGGCGTACGGCGGCTCCCTGCGCCCCTACCGGGGCCGGGCCCGCTGGCACCGCCCGGTGGCCTGGATGCTGGCCGTGGTGATGGGCGTCGGGATGGTCGCCCTCGCCTTCACGGCCGTGTACCGCGGCGCCGCCGACGACCGCCGGGACCAGCAGCCGCCCCCGCCCGCCACCACGGGCATCGGCACCGGCGCGGGCGGCGTGCCCGTGCCCGGAAAGGCCACGGGCGGCCTCGGCGGCCCGCCCGTCGCCGTCGCCCCCTGAGCCGCCACCCGGCCACCCGCGCGAAAGTCGGGGAAGTTCCCCGGCACGGGGGCGTTTACCTTCGCCGCCCGCGACCAACCCTCAAGGTACGGCCCTCCGGCGAAGGGCCCCCTTGCGGGCTTCTCATGCGGGGAGAAGCGATGGCAGTGCCCGGAGATCCACCCGACGTACCCGACGGCATCGGCGGTGCCGACGACGAATACCGGTCCGTGGTGTTCGACGAGGACTTCGTGCGCGCCGCCAGGCTCCAGGAGTTCTCCGCACAGGAACGTCTCGGCGAGCACAGCCGCGCCGTGCGCAGCCGTTCGGCCTGGGGCGGCTCCGGACGCGCCGGCGGCCGCCGCGGCGGCCGGCACGGCCTGGCCCTGCTGCTGGTCCTGGCGGTGGCCTTCGGCGCGGCCGTGTTCATGGGCATGCGGCAGCCCTACGCGCCCCCGCCCGTGAGCCACACCGACCCGCTGAGCATGAGCGTGGTCCCGCTCGCCCCCGTCGGCCCGGTACCCGGCGGGCGTCCCGCGGACCTGTACGCGGCGAGCCCCGCCGCCGGGCACCGGGTGGGCGCCGCGGGCATCACCCTGCCGGCCGTCCGCCGTACCGCGCACTTCAGCGCCGAGCAGGTCGTCACCGCCCTGTCCGTCGCCAAGGACTACCTGGTGCAGTCCTCGCTCGACCCCGACGTGATCGCCGGCACCGCCACCCGGCCGGTGCGGATGCTCCTCGACCCCGACCAGGTGACGCAGTTCGACGAGAGCCTGGGGCGGCCCGTACCCGACGGCCGGCACGCCGCCACCGGCTGGCTGGTGCGCATCGACCCCGGCACCGCCGTCCTGGCCGACTCCCGGGTCCGGGTCGCGGGCACCATGACCTTCGCCGAAGCGGGGCCCGAGGTGCTGGAGGTGGCCACCGACCACACCTTCGTGTACGCCGTCCGCCCGCCCGCGCAGGGCCCGCAGGCGGCCGGGACCGCGGGCCGGCCCGCGGCCTCCCTGTTCACCGTCCGCCGCGAGCTGCGGCTGCGCTTCGACCGCCAGGACCTGGGGCTCGGCCGGGCCGAGATGTTCTCCGCCGCCGTGCTCGCCGGGCCCCTGGACTGCGCCGCCGACCCGTCCGCGGCCTTCCGCCCGCTGCTCGCGGGCAGCAGGGCGAGCGGTACCGGACCGGCGGTCACCGACCCCTTCCGGACCGGCCACCCGCACACCGAGGCCGGGGTCTGCGGGGTGCTGGCGCCCGGCGCCCAGCCGAGCGCGGTGCCTAGCCGCCCGTAGCCGCGCCCCCGTCACCGTCCCCGGAGCCCGCGCCGGAACCCTTCCCGGAGCCCGTGCCGTCGGCCGGGCCCGCGGGGCCGCCGGAGCCCGCTCCCGCGGCCCCGGTGAACCGGTCGCGCAGCCGCCCGCCCAGCTCGCCCGCGCCGCCCGCCAGATCGCCGACCAGCTTCATCAGCGGGTCCTTGCTGGTGCGCACCGCATCGGCGTAGTGCGAGGCCGACTGGCGGAACGAGTCCGAGACCGAGGCCTCCTGGTCCTCCTCCCGGCGCGGGTAGTGGCCGTCCATGAGCCGCTGGTAGTCCCGGGTCGCGGACCACTTCTTCAGCTCGGCGGCGCGCACCGTGGTGAAGGGGTGCGAGCGCGGCAGCACGTTGAGGATCTTCAGGACCGAGTCGCGCAGGTCCCCGCTCGCCTCGTACTCCTCCGCCTGGGCCAGGAAGGCGTCCACGTTCATCTCGTGGAGGTGGTTGCCGCCGGCGATCTTCATCAGCCCCCGCAGGGAGGCCTGGAGGTCCTGGCCCACCAGCAGGCCCGCCCGGTCGGCCGAGAGCTCCGACTTGCGGAACCACTCCCGCAGCCCGGTCACCAGCGCCGTGACCGCCACGGTCCCCAGCGGGATCCAGGCCACCTTCAGCGCCAGGTTGGTCAGGAAGAGCAGGATGGTCCGGTAGACCGCGTGCCCGGACAGGGCGTGGCCCACCTCGTGGCCCACCACGGCCCGCATCTCCTCCTCGTCGAGGAGCTCCACCAGGCCCGTGGTCACCACGATGATCGGCTCGTCCAGGCCGATGCACATCGCGTTCGGCTTCGGGTCCTGCTGCACGTACATCTGCGGGACCCGGTCCAGGTCCAGGACGTAGCAGGCGTCCCGCAGCATCGTGTGCAGGTGCGGGAACTGCGTCTCGCCGACCCGCACGGAGTCGGACAGGTACAGGAGCCGCAGACTGCGCTCGGGCAGCAGCCCGCTGAGGGCCTTCAGCGCCGTGTCGAACCCGGTCAGCTTCCGCAGCGCCACCAGCGCCGAACGGTCCGCCGGGTGCTCGTACGCCCGGGAGGAAATCCCCTCGAACCGCCGCCGGCGGCGCCCCGGCACCCGCTCCTCCGCCCAGTCGGACATGACGTTCCCCCTTGCTCTCGTGCCTCACCACCCTCTCAAACGCCTGAGTCGGCGTGAGCGTGCCCGGAGCGCCCGCATACGATGTGGGCGAAGTCTCTCCGCTCGATCCCGACACTGATAGGTCCCCTGCCTGATGAGCCTCTCCAGCACCGCCCACAGCCTGGTCACCCTCGCCTCGGAGGGTGCCGAGCACGGTGGCAACCACGACAGCCTCAACCCGTACCTGACCGGCGGCGGCGCCCTGTTCGCCCTGCTGCTCCTGCTGTGGGTCACCACCCGCCTCAACCGCGACCGCTGAGTCCGGGCCGCTCCACCGGGCCAGTAGGCTCTGCACGCATGGGAGAGCAGGAAGTGCCTACCGGTCCGGTCAAGCGCCGCATAGGAGTGATGGGCGGGACGTTCGACCCGATCCACCACGGACATCTGGTGGCCGCCAGCGAGGTGGCCGCCCTGTTCCACCTCGACGAGGTGGTCTTCGTCCCCACGGGCGAGCCGTGGCAGAAGTCGCACCGGGCCGTGTCCGCGCCCGAGGACCGCTACCTGATGACGGTCATCGCCACCGCGTCGAACCCGCAGTTCTCGGTCAGCCGCATCGACATCGACCGCGGCGGTCCGACGTACACCATCGACACCCTCCGGGACCTGCGCGCCCTCAACGACGACGCGGACCTGTTCTTCATCACCGGTGCGGACGCGCTCGCGCAGATCCTCACCTGGCGCGACGCCGAGGAGCTCTTCTCGCTCGCCCACTTCATCGGAGTGACCCGTCCCGGGCACATACTGACGGACGACGGGCTGCCCGAGGGCAAGGTCTCCCTCGTGGAGGTGCCCGCGCTCGCGATCTCGTCCACCGACTGCCGTGACAGGGTGGGCCAGGGCGACCCCGTCTGGTACCTGGTGCCGGACGGCGTGGTGCGCTACATCCACAAGCGGGAGCTGTACCGGGGCGCCTGAGGGTTCCCGAGAGAGAGGGGGCACCGGTGAACGACCGACAGGACCCGTACGGCCGGTACGAGGAGTACCCGGCCGAGCAGCAGCTCATCGGCTACGACGCCTACGGGCAGCCGGTGTACGGCCCGGTGTCCGGCGGGCCCGCGCAGCAGTACGACGCGTACGGGTACGGCTACGACGCGTACGGCAACCCCGTGCCGCAGCAGCAGTCCGCCACCGGGTACGAGCAGCAGGCGCAGCCCCCGGCCTACGACCCGTACGCCGGGCAGCAGCAGGCCTACGGCGGCTACGGGTACGACCCCTCCGCCACCGGCTCCCACCCGGCCGCCCCCGATTTCACCCAGCCCGTCCCGCAAGTGCAGCAGGCCACGCAGTGGATCCCGCAGCAGGCCCCGGCCCCCGGGCCGGACGCCGCCGCCCCGGCGCCCGCACCGGCGCACGTACCGGACCCGCCGCAGGTCCCGGAGCCGCGGCGGTCCGCCGAGGCGCCCGACTACCGCACCGAGCAGTTCGCCTTCATCGACCAGCCGGACGAGGACTCCGAGGACGTCATCGACTGGCTCAAGTTCACCGAGAGCCGCACCGAGCGCCGCGAGGAGGCCCGCCGCCGCGGCCGCAACCGCGTGGTGGCCCTGATCGTGGTCCTCGCCCTCTTCGTCGTCTGCGGCATCGGCTACCTCTGGTACGCGGGCAAGATCCCGGGCCTCGGCGGCGGCACCGGCGCCGAGGCGGGAGCCGCGACCGGCCCGCAGAAGCGCGACATGATCGTGGTGCACCTGCACGACACCAAGAAGGGCGGCACCTCCACCGCGCTGCTGGTGGACAACGTCACCACCAAGAAGGGCGCCACCGTCCTGCTGCCCAACACCCTCGCGGTCAGCTCCGACGACGGCACGGCCACCACCCTCGGCAAGTCCGTGGAGGAGGACGGCCTCGGCGGCACCCGCGAGTCCCTCGACGCCATGCTCGGCACCCGCATCGAGGGCACCTGGCGGCTGGACACCCCCTTCCTGGAGAACCTCGTCGAGCTGGTCGGCGGCATCGAGGTCGACACGGACACCGCCGTCCCGGCCGACGCCAAGGCCAAGGTCCCGGCGGTCGGCAAGGGCGAGAAGCAGAGCCTGAGCGGCGCCATGGCGGTGGCCTACGCCACCTTCCGGGCCCCCGGCGAGCCCGAGGCCCGCCAGCTCGGCCGCTTCGGCACGGTCCTGTACGGGGTGCTGCGCAAGATCCCCGACGACCCGAAGGCGGCCACCGTCACGGTCGAGACCCTCGGCCAGATCCTCGACCCCTCGCTCACCGAGAAGGACCTCGGCGGCGCCCTGGCCAGGCTGGCCGAGCACGCCAAGATCGGCGACTACCGCACCGAGGTCGTGCCGGTGCAGGACGACGGCACGCTGACCGCCCGGGCCACCGACTCGGTGGTCAAGGAACTCCTCGGCGGCGCCCTCAAGGCCCCCGAGCCCGGCGCCATCCCGCGGGTGGGCGTCCGGAACGCGACCGGCAGCGAGAAGGCGGCCACGAGCGCCCGGGTGGCGCTGGTCAACGGCGGCTACACCTTCGTGGACGGCGGCAAGGCGGCGGGCACCGAGGAGACCTCGCAGGTCACCTACGCGGACGACGGCCAGAAGGAGAAGGCGGCCGAGGTCGCCAAGACCCTGGGCCTGCCGGCCGCCGCGGTGAAGAAGGCCGCCTCGCAGGTGAACGCCGACGTCGTGGTGGTGCTGGGGGCCGACTACAAGGCCCCCTGACCGGGCCGGAAGGCGGCGGGACGGAATCTGCGCGGGCGGTCACGGCGGTACATGAGACCCTTGAGGTTGATCTGCCCTCCAACCGAAAGCATGGCTTGTGACCGCCACGGACCGCTCCATCGAGCTCATCACCACCGCCGCTCAGGCGGCGGCCGACCGGCTCGCGCACGACATCATCGCGTACGACGTCAGCGACGTGCTGTCGATCACCGACGCCTTCCTGCTGGCCTCGGCGCCCAACGACCGCCAGGTCAAGTCCATCGTCGACGAGATCGAGGAGCGCCTGCTGAAGGAGCTCGGCGCCAAGCCGGTGCGCCGCGAGGGCGACCGCGACGCGCGCTGGATCCTGCTCGACTACGTCGACATCGTCGTGCACGTCCAGCACAGCGAGGAGCGGGTCTTCTACGCCCTGGAGCGGCTGTGGAAGGACTGCCCCGAGATCGAGCTGCCCGAGGACGCCAAGCTGACCAAGGGCAAGGCCGAGGAGCACGCGAAGCTCCGCGAGGCCCAGGGCGACGACGACCTGGACGGTGATCTGTTCTGAGCACCGCCAAGGCCGGCCGCCGGATCGTCCTGTGGCGCCACGGCCAGACCGCGTGGAACCTGGAGCGGCGTTTCCAGGGCTCCACGGACATCGAGCTGACCGAGGCCGGCCTGGCCCAGGCGCGCCGCGCGGCGCGCCTGCTGGCCTCGCTCCGGCCCGACGCGATCGTCGCGTCCGACCTGAAGCGGGCGGCGGCCACGGCCGCCGAGCTGTCCGCCGTCACGGACCTGCCCGTCGCCCACGACGCCGCCCTGCGCGAGACGTACGCGGGCGAGTGGCAGGGCCTCACGCACGACGAGATCGTCGAGAAGTACGGCGAGCAGTACGCGGCGTGGAAGCGCGGCGAGCCCGTGCGCCGCGGCGGCGGGGAACTGGAGACGGAGGTCGCCGACCGGGCGGCCCCCGTGGTGCTCCGGCACGCCGACGCGCTGGGGGCGGGCGGGACCCTCGTCGTGGTCAGCCACGGCGGCACGATCCGCACCACCATCGGCCGGCTGCTCGGCCTGGAGCCCCGCCACTGGGAGGGCCTGGGCGGCCTCTCCAACTGCTGCTGGTCCGTCCTCGGCGAGGGCGCGCGCGGCTGGCGGCTGCTGGAGCACAACGCCGGAACCCTGCCGGAACCGGTGCTCGGAGACGACGACTGAGGGCCCCCGGGACCCGGATTTCACTTTCGGGCCCATCCCAGGCTAGAGTTCTTCTTGTTCGCAGCGCGGAGCGCAGGAAACAGCGGGAAGCAAGCGAACTGCGGGGCTATAGCTCAGTTGGTAGAGCGCCTGCATGGCATGCAGGAGGTCAGGAGTTCAATTCTCCTTAGCTCCACAATCAGGATCCCGTCCCCAACAGGGGGCGGGATCCTTGCTTTTTGTTCCCCTGCCCGACCCCTGCCTGACGTGGCAGAATCGGACGGCCGGAGGGGGAGACGACGGCCCGGAGCGGGAGGGAGTCGCTGACTGATGGGTGCACACCGGCGGCGGTGCGACTGGTGCAACAGCGGCACGCCGATCGTGCGGGACATGGACCCGGTCAATCCCGACTACCAGTACTGGTGCGAGGAATGCGCGCGGGCGCTGATCATAAAAGGCGACCCCATCGAGACGTACCGCGAGCTGGAGGGCGAGCCGATCTACGGCCGGCTGCTCGACGAGCACTGCACGCTCAAGCGGTTCTACCAGTTCGCCAGTGCCTGACCGGGCGGCCGTCCGGGCGGGCCGGAGTCCGGGCAGAGGGGGCGAATCGGGCGGGCCGGAAACCCGTTTTTGGACTTCGGCGCAGGTCGTGTAATGTTCTCGATGTCGCCAGGGGGAACCGGCAAGGGAAACCGAGAAGGGGCCCGGCGGCAGAGAGAAACAAGGGGCTATAGCTCAGTTGGTAGAGCGCCTGCATGGCATGCAGGAGGTCAGGAGTTCAATTCTCCTTAGCTCCACAGTGGAGAAGGCGGGCCACCCGGATCGGGTGGCCCGCCTTCTCGTTGTGCGGTCGTCGGAGCGGGCGCCGGGACCCCTGCGGTACCCTGACGCCATGCGTGCCGTACGCCTTCTGCTTACCGAGCCGCGCTGATCAGCCCCGGCCTGCGATGACCAGGCCGGCATCGGCGCGGCGTCCCCTCCTGTGCGAGGGGCTTTTTCGTTTGGGCAGGCAGAGACGGCAGAGACGATCGATGGAGCTTCAGGAATCATGAGCGAGACGAACACCCCGGCCCCCGAGGCGGCCGAGGCGCACCGTTACACGGCTGCCATGGCCGCCGACATCGAGGCACGCTGGCAGGACGTATGGGACGCCGAGGGCACGTACGAGGCGCCCAACCCGGCCGGTGACCTGGCCGGCGACCCGGCGGTCGTCGCGCGGCCCCCGAAGTTCATCATGGACATGTTCCCGTACCCCTCGGGTGCGGGCCTGCACGTCGGCCACCCGCTCGGGTACATCGCCACCGACGTCTTCGCCCGTCACCAGCGGATGACCGGCCACAACGTCCTGCACACCCTGGGCTTCGACGCGTTCGGCCTGCCCGCCGAGCAGTACGCCGTGCAGACCGGCACCCACCCGCGGGTCTCCACCGAGGCCAACATCGAGAACATGAAGGCGCAGCTGCGCCGGCTGGGCCTGGGCCACGACAAGCGCCGCTCCTTCGCGACCATCGACCCGGACTACTACAAGTGGACCCAGTGGATCTTCCTGCAGATCTACAACGCCTGGTACGACGAGGACGCGAAGAAGGCCCGCCCGATCGCCGAGCTGGCCGCCCAGTTCGAGGCCGGCACCCGTGAGGTCCCCGGCGGCCGCGCCTGGGCCGAGCTGACCGAGGGCGAGCGCGCCGACGTGCTGGGCCGCTACCGCCTGGCCTACTCCTCCGACTCGCCGGTCAACTGGTGCCCCGGCCTGGGCACCGTCCTGGCCAACGAGGAGGTCACCGCCGACGGCCGGTCCGAGCGCGGCAACTTCCCCGTCTTCAAGTCCCGGCTCAGCCAGTGGAACATGCGGATCACGGCGTACGCCGACCGCCTGCTGGACGACCTGGACGAGCTGGACTGGCCCGAGGCCATCAAGCTGCAGCAGCGCAACTGGATCGGGCGCAGCGAGGGCGCGCGCGTGGACTTCGCGCTGGGCGACGAGGCCATCACCGTCTTCACCACCCGCCCGGACACCCTGTTCGGCGCCACGTACATGGTCCTGGCGCCCGAGCACCCGCTGGTGGAGAAGTTCATCCCGGCCGCCTGGCCGGAGGGCACCCGCGAGGTGTGGACCGGCGGCCACGCCACCCCCGCCGAGGCCGTGGACGCCTACCGCAAGCAGGCCGCCTCCAAGTCGGACGTGGAGCGCCAGGCCGAGGCCAAGGACAAGACCGGTGTCTTCACCGGCGAGTACGCGGTCAACCCGGTGAGCGGCGCCAAGGTGCCCGTCTTCATCGCCGACTACGTGCTGATGGGCTACGGCACCGGCGCGATCATGGCGGTCCCGGCGCACGACTCCCGCGACTTCGAGTTCGCGCGGGCCTTCGAGCTGCCGATGCGCTGCGTGGTCGAGCCCACCGACGGCCGCGGCACCGACCCGGCCGAGTGGGAGGACGCGTTCGTCTCCCACGACGCGAAGCTGGTCAACTCCGCCGGCGAGGGCATCTCCCTGGACGGCCTGGGCGTCGCCGAGGCCAAGGCCGCCATCACCGCCTGGCTGACCGAGCGCGGCATCGGCGAGGGCACCGTCAACTTCCGCCTGCGCGACTGGCTGTTCAGCCGCCAGCGGTACTGGGGCGAGCCCTTCCCGATCGTCTACGACGAGGCCGGGGTCGCGCACTCGCTGCCCGAGTCCATGCTGCCGCTGGAGCTGCCGGAGGTCGACGACTACTCGCCGCGCACCTTCGACCCGGACGACGCCGACTCGCAGCCGGAGACCCCGCTGTCCCGCCGCGAGGACTGGGTCAACGTGGAGCTGGACCTGGGCGACGGGCGCGGCACCCGCCGGTTCCGCCGCGAGACCAACACCATGCCGAACTGGGCCGGTTCCTGCTGGTACGAGCTGCGCTACCTGGACCCGCACAACTCCGGCGCGCTGGTCGACCCGGAGATCGAGCGCTACTGGATGGGCCCCCGCGAGGGCGCCCCGCACGGCGGCGTGGACCTGTACGTGGGCGGCGCCGAGCACGCGGTGCTGCACCTGCTGTACGCGCGCTTCTGGTCCAAGGTGCTCTTCGACCTGGGCCACGTCTCCTCGGCGGAGCCGTTCCACAAGCTGTTCAACCAGGGCATGATCCAGGCGTACGTGTACCGCGACGAGCGCGGCTTCCCGGTGACCGCGACCGAGGTCGAGGAGCGGGACGGCACGTTCTTCTTCGAGGGCGAGCCGGTCAAGCGCGAGCTGGGCAAGATGGGCAAGTCCCTGAAGAACGCCGTCACCCCCGAGACCATCTGCGAGGAGTACGGCGCCGACACCCTGCGCCTGTACGAGATGGCGATGGGCCCGCTGGACGTCTCCCGGCCGTGGGACACCCGCGCCGTGGTCGGCCAGTACCGGCTGCTGCAGCGCCTGTGGCGCAACGTCGTGGACGAGGAGACCGGCGCCGTGACGGTGGTCGACTCCGAGCCCGGCGAGGACACCCTGCGCGCGCTGCACAAGGCGATCGACGGGGCCGGTTCGGACATGGCGGGGCTGCGGTTCAACACCGCCATCGCCAAGATCACCGAGCTGAACAACTTCCTGACGAAGACGGGCGCGCCGCTGTCCCGCTCGGTGGCCGAGCAGCTGGTGCTGCTGATCGCCCCGCTGGCCCCGCACATCGCGGAGGAGCTGTGGCACCGGCTGGGCCACACCGACTCGGTCGTCCACCAGGACTTCCCGGTCGCCGACCCGGCGTACGTCGTGGACGAGACGGTGACCTGCGTCGTGCAGGTCAAGGGCAAGGTCAAGGCCCGTCTGGAGGTGCCGCCGGCGATCTCCGAGGGCGACCTGGAGCAGCTGGCCGTGTCGGACCCGGGCGTGGTCGCGGCGCTGGGCGGCGCAGAGATCCGCAAGGTGATCGTGCGCGCGCCGAAGCTGGTGAACATCGTCATCTGACGGTGAGCCGCGGCCGGAGCCGCGGTCGGGACCCTGTCTAGGGGATGTCCCGTACGGGCAGGTTGGGGGTTTCGCGGGAACCCCCAACCTGCCCGTTCCGTTTACGGTGGAGGGAAGCAGAGCAAGCAGGGGACACCGGGGAGAGGGCTCTCATGGACGTCGTTTTGATCATCTTCGCGCTGATGCTGTTCGCCTTCCTCGGACTGGGCGTCTACGTCACCGCGAAGGTCATCGCGGCGGCCAAGCGGGGCGTCGACCGCACGCTCACGCAGGCCCGGCGGACCGTCGAGGACACCACCCTGCGGGCCAGGAGCATCGGGCAGGCGGGCGTCGGCGGCAGCCTCGCCCAGCTGCGGCTGGACCTGCGGGGCTCCATGCGGGCCACCCAGGAGGCGCTGTTCCAGGGCGTGGACAAGGACGCCTCCCTGCGGGAGACGATCGTCCTCTTCGAACGCCTGAGCGCGCACGGGCACGAGCTGGACGCCGAGCTGAGGCGGATGGAGGGCGACCCGGACAAGGGCCGGATCGCCCAGCGCCTGCCCGAGCTGCGGGAGCGCACGGAGCGGATCACGAAGGCCGCGGACTCGCTGCGGTGGGCGGCCCGCGACCGGGCCCGGACCCTCGCGGCGGACGACCTGGACCTGCTGACGGCGGAGATCGAGATGGAGTCCGGGGCGCTGCGGGACTGGGCGGACGGGCGGGACCGGCTCGACGGGCTGGACGGACTGGGCGGGGCTGGGCAGGCCGGTTCCGGCGGTGCCGCCGGTGCCGCTGCCGGGCCGGAGGGTGCGGCCGGGCGCGCCGGGGCGGGCGGTGCCGGGGGAGCGAAGCCGCTCGGGCCGGCCACGCAGCGGTGGGAGACCTCGTACCCGTGGGAGAAGACGGCGCGGCCCGAGAGCACCTCCTGATCGGGGAGGCCCGGGCTGCCGGGACCGGCCTCCTGCCGGTAACCTCCCGGTCATGTCCCGCCATGTCGCGATCGTCACCGATTCCACGGCCTACCTGCCCCAACCGGCGATGGTGCGGCACGCGATCACTTCCGTACCGCTGACCGTGGTCCTCGGCGACGAGGCCCTCGAAGAGGGCACCGAGATCTCCGCGCGCTCGCTCGCCCTCGCCCTCCAGAAGCGCCGCCCCGTCACGACCTCCCGGCCCAGCCCCGAGGACTTCGTCCGCGCCTACCGGGCCGCCGCCGAAGCCGGAGCCTCCGGCATCGTGTCCCTGCACCTGTCCTCCGAGTTCTCCGGAACCTACGACGCGGCCGCGGTCGCCGCAAGGACCGCCCCCGTGCCGGTCCGGGTCGTGGACACGGGCATGGTCGCCATGGCCCTGGGCTTCTGCGCGCTGGCCGCCGCCGAGGCGGCGGAGGCAGGCGGGTCCGTGGACGACGCCGTCGCCGCCGCGGAGAAGCGGGCCGCGGGCATGTCCGCCTTCTTCTACGTGGACACCCTCGACTACCTGCGCAGGGGCGGCCGGATCGGTGCCGCGCAGGCCCTCCTGGGATCCGCGCTCGCGGTGAAGCCGCTGCTGCAACTGGACGGCGGCCGGATCGAGATGCTGGAGAAGGTGCGGACCGCCTCGAAGGCGATCGCCCGGCTGGAGGAGCTGGCGGTGGAGCGGGCCGGCAGCGGCGAGGTGGACATCGCGGTGCACCACCTCGCGGCCCCGGAGCGCGCGGACAAGCTCGCGGAACGGCTGCGGGAACGCGTGCCGGGGCTGGTGGAGCTGCACGTCAGCGAGGTGGGTGCGGTGATCGGGGCGCACACGGGACCGGGGCTGCTGGCCGCCGTCGTCTCCCCGAGGTAACCGGAACGGGTGACCGAGTTGTCCACAACGGGGCGTCCGTCCACAGAAATCGGCTGGTCCGGACGGTAATTTCCGTTCCTGCCTACCGTGTCGGGCATGGATCTTCGACAGCACGAACACGACGGCATCTCTGTTCCTTCTCCTTACGTGACGGGTCCGGATCCGGGTCCGGGTCCGGGTCCGGACCTGGAGCTGGAGCTGCATCCGCATCGGGACCCGGGCCTGGGCCCGGACCTGCGTCCGCACCCGGAGCCGGAGCCGGAGCCGGATGTGCCTGCGGAGGCGGCTCCGGCCGCGGCGCGGGCATCGGCTTCCGGTGCGGCCGCCGGTGCGCGGGCTCCGGCCGGCCGGGGGCGGCACCGCTCGGGTGGGCCCCGGGCCCGGCGGGCGGCCCTCACGGCGAGCGGACCGGGGCGCAGGGCGGGCACCGACGGCCGGTTCCGGCACCGGCGGGGCCCCGACCCCGATCTGATCGGGATGCGGGCCCGGGCCCTGCTGGCGGGCGTTCCGCCGGGGGCCGGGCCGGCGCCGCCGGATCCGGAGCCCCCTCCCGTTCCGCCGCCTCCCGAGCCCGCACCTGTTCCGTCGCCTGCGGAGTCCCCGCCCGCCACGTCGCCGTCGGTGCCCGCGCCACCCGGGCCGGGCCCGGGGGAGGTACGGGCGGGGCCGCCCCTGCGGTCGCTGGCGGGGGCGGCGTTACGGGAGCGGCTGCCGGTGTGGCTGCACGTGCGCTGCGGGTACGAGACGCGGACGGTGGCCGCCGTCGCCCTGGTGCTCGTGGTCGCCCTCGGGTTCGCCGCCCACTACTTCTGGTCCGGGCGCCCGCGTCCCGTGGCCGCTCCGCGGGTGGTGAGCGCCGGTGCGACCGCGCCCGCGCCCGGGCAGGTTCCGGTGCCCGCCCTCGCGACACCCGCCGCGGTGGGCCGGATCGTGGTGGACGTGGCCGGGAAGGTCCGCTCGCCGGGCGTGCTGAGGCTGCCCGCGGGCGCACGGGTCGCGGACGCCCTGGCCGCCGCCGGGGGAGTGCGTCCCGGAGCCGACACCAGCGGGCTCAACCGGGCCCGGGTCCTGGTCGACGGCGAGCACGTGGTCGTCGGAGCACCCGGCGCCGCCCCGGTGCCCGTGGCCGCCGTACCGGGCGGGGCGGGGCCGGGGGCGGGCGCGGTGGCCCCGGTCAGTCTGGGGTCCGCCACGGTGGAGCAGCTCGACGCGCTCCCGGGGGTCGGCCCGGTCCTGGCGCAGCACATCGTGGAGTTCCGCACCGCGCGCGGGGGCTTCCGGTCGGTGGAGGACCTGCGCCAGGTCAACGGCATCGGGGAGCGCCGGTTCGCCGAGCTGCGCCCCCTGGTCCGGCCGTGAACCGCCGGCGGCCGGACCCGGCCGCGGCCGGGAGCGCGCCGACGGGCTCCGCCGGGACCGCGGGGGGCGGGCCCGGGCCGGCAGGCCCGGCCGGGGCGGGGAGCGCGGCGGCCCGGGAGGGGCCGGCGGATCTCCGGCTGGTGCCGCCCGCGCTGGCGGCCTGGGCCGCGGCCGCCTGGGCACTGGGGGCCCCGGGGGTCCTGACGGGCGCCGTGGTGGCGGGGTGCGTGCTCGGGGCCGGGGTGCTGCTCGCCCTCGCCGCGGCGGGCCGGGCGCGGCGGCTCGGTGCGGCGGGTGCGGCCGTACTGCTGTGCGCGGCGGCCGGGGCCGGGGTCGCGGGCCTGCACACCGCCCAGGGCCGCAGCGGGCCGGTGGCCGCGCTCGCCGCCGCACACAGTCCGGTGACCGCCGAGCTGACCGTGGCATCGGACCCCCGGCGCACCCGGCAGGGGCCGCCCGCGGTGCTGCTCGATGCCGAACTGACCCGGGTCACCGAGGCGGACGGCCGGGTGACGGCCACCCGGACACCGGTGCTGGTGTTCGCACGGGACGAAGCGTGGACCCGGCTGCTGCCCTCCGTCCGGGTCCGCGTGAGCGCCCGGCTCGCGCCGCCGCGGCACTCCGGGGAGCGGGCCGCGGCCGTGCTCCGGGTGTCCGGCAGCCGGCCGCCGGAGGTGCTCGGCGGGCCGAACGGGCTCCAGCGCACGGCGGGCGCCCTGCGCGCGGGGCTGCGGGAGGCCACCCAAGGCCTGTCGCCGGACGCCCGGGCGCTGCTGCCGGGGCTGGTGGTGGGCGACACCTCCCGGGTACCGCCCGACCTGCACGAGGCCTTCCTCGCCACCGACCTGGTACACCTGTTGGCCGTCTCCGGGTCGAACCTCACGGTGGTGCTGTTCCTGCTGGTCGGGCCGCCGGGGAGGGCGCTGCGCGCGGAGCGCGGCGGGCTGGCGCCCCGGCTGGGCCTGACCCTGCGCGGCACGGCGGTCTGCGGGGCGGCGCTGGTGCTCGCGTTCGTGCTGGTGTGCCGCCCGGAGCCGAGCGTGCTGCGGGCCGCGGCCTGCGGGGGCGTCACCCTCCTCGCCATCGGCACCGGGCGCCGCCGCTCCCTGATCCCGGCGCTCGCCGCCGCGGTACTGCTGCTCGTGCTCTGGGACCCCTGGCTCGCACGCAGCCCCGGGTTCCTGCTCTCCGTCCTGGCCACCGGGGCGCTGCTCACCCTCGGGCCGCGGTGGAGCGCGGCGCTCCAGCGGCGCGGGGTGCGGCCCCGGCTCGCCGAGCCGCTGGCCGCGGCCGCCGCCGCGCAGGCGGTGTGCGCCCCGGTGGTGGCGGTGCTGGCGGCCCGGGTGAGCCTGGTCGCCGTGCCCTGCAACCTGCTGGCGGAGCCGGCGGCGGGTCCGGCGACGGTGCTCGGGTTCGCGGCGCTGGCCGCGGCGGCGGTGTGGATGCCCGCGGCGCAGGCCCTCGCCCGGTGCGCGGGGCTGCCCGCGGGCTGGATCGCGGCCGTGGCGCGCACCGGCGCGGACCTGCCGGGCGCGGAGGCCGGCTGGCCGGGCGGGATCGCGGGCGGGCTGCTGCTGGCGGCGGTCACCGTCGTGGCGGTGGCGGCCGTGGCCCGGCTCGTCCGGTACCGGTGGCTGTGCGTGGCGGCGGCGTTCGCCCTGGTCCTCGCGGTGGTCCGGCCGGTGCCGGTGACACGGGTGGTGACGGGCTGGCCGCCGCCGGACTGGCGGTACGTGCAGTGCGCGGTCGGGCAGGGGGACGCCGGGGTGCTCGCGGCCGGGCCGGGCACCGCGGTCGTGGTGGACGCGGGACCCGAACCCGGGCCGGTCGACCGGTGCCTGCGGCTCCTCGGGGTGACCCGGGTGCCCCTGCTGCTTCTGACCCACTTCCACCAGGACCACGTGGGCGGGCTGGCCGGGGTGCTGCGCGGCCGGTCCGTCGGGGTGATCCAGACCACCGGGCTCGAAGAGCCGCCCGGGCAGGCCCGGTCGGTGCGGGCGGCGGCCGCGGCGGCCCGGGTGCCGGTGCTGCGGGCGGCGGCCGGGGAGCGGCGCCGGACCGGGGTGCTGGACTGGCAGGTGCTGTGGCCGCCCCCGGGCGGTCCGCCCGGGGGCGGGCCCAACGATGCGAGCGTGGTCCTGCTGGTGCAGGCGCCCGGCATACGGCTGTTGCTGCTGGGGGACCTCGAACCGCCCGCCCAGCAGGCGCTGCTGAGGGAGCGTCCGGACCTGGGTCCGGTGGACGTGCTGAAGGTGGCCCACCACGGCTCCGCCCACCAGGATCCCGGGCTGCTCGCCCGGGCCCGCCCCCGGCTGGCGCTCGTCCCGGTCGGCGCCGAGAACCGCTACGGCCACCCCTCGGCGCGTACGGTCGCGGCACTGCGGGCGGCCGGGGCCGCCGTGCTGCGGACCGACACGGACGGGTCGGTGGCCGTCACGGGCGCCGGGGCGGGGCTGCGGGCGGTGCCGGCGGGCCGACGGCGGCGGCCGGTGAGGGCGTACCGGCGGTCCGCTCCTTACATCGGGCACCAGCGGCCGGGCCCGGCCATACCGGGGCGACCATTCTGTTTGCCCCCAACACGCCGTCATGATCGAATGCGTCTTCGCCAGACGGGTGCGAGTCGAGACAGCACGGGGGTGCATAGACCATGTTCGGTCGCCGGCGGGGGAATGAGACGGCCGGAAATCCGCATACCGCCCACAGCCAGGGGGTGCCGCCGGAGGCGGGGGCCTTGAGCTGCCGGGTGCTCGACCAGTTCCACCAGCCGGTCCGCCAGGCCCGGTTCGAGGTCACCGATCCGATCGGGCGCCGGATCCTCGGTGGCGAGACCGACCCGTACGGGGGTTTCTTCGCGGCGGTGCCCGCGGGCGAGTACCGGGTGGCCGTCACGGCCGAGGGCTACGCCCCGTACCACGTGGCGGCGCAGGTCGAGGCCGGCGGGGCGCCGGGGCCCGGCGACATCCTGCTGGAGTCGGTCGATCCGCCGCTGCTGCCGCGGCCGGGGCACTGGGAGATAGAACCGACGCACTCCGCCATCGCGTTCAGCGCCCGCCACATCGGACTCGCCCGGATCCACGGCCGGTTCAACACCTTCGCCGGGGCCGTGCGGATCGCGGACCGCATGGAGGACTCCGCCATGCACGTGATCATCGATGCGGCCAGCATCGACACCGGGGTCCGGATGCGGGACGACCACCTGAGGTCCGGGGACTTCCTCGACGCCGCCCGGCACCCCACGATCGAGTTCTACAGCGAGCGGTTCATCCACCGCACGGGCAGCCGCTGGGCCGTGGCCGGGGCGCTGACCCTGCACGGGGTCAGCCGCTCGGTGACCCTGGACACCGAGTACCTGGGGGTCGGCACCGGCATGGAGGGGGAGACCAGGGCCGCCTGCCGTGCCACCACCGAACTGCACCGCGAGGACTTCACCCTGACCTGGCAGTCCCTGCTGGCCCACGGGATCGCCGCCATCGGGTCGAGCATCGAGGTGACGCTCGACGTGCAGATCGTGCACAAGAACTGAACGGCAGGCGGACCGCGGTGGTACCCCGGGCCGCCGCGGGGCGCCGGGCCGTTACGGGGCCTCCAGCCAGCCCTCGTACTCCGCGGTGAGAGCGTCCAGCGCCGCGGGGTCCAGGCGGTCCTGCGGGTCCTCCACGACGACCAGCCACTGGGCGTCCTCGGCGTCGTCCTCCCCGGCCAGGGCGTCCCTGACCAGCTGGGGTTCCTCGGAGAGGCCGAAGCGGTCCGAGACCTCCTCCGCCACCTCCTCGGCGGCGTCGCGGTCGGGGAGCACCAGTACGTGTCGAGCGTTCACGGGTCCCATTCTGGGGCACTGCGGGGGCGGGCCGTGTCGGTGGGGCGTGGGATGCTGGACGGCGATGGCCACCAGGAAGAACCCCACCGAAGACCTGCTCGCCCCGCTCACCCTCGCGGTGGGTCAGGAGGAGCTGCTGCTCGACCGCGCCGTGCGGGAGGTGGTGGCCGCGGCCCGTGCCGCGGACGCCGACACCGACGTGCGCGACCTGTCCTCCGAGCAGCTCCAGCCGGGCACCCTCGCCGAGCTGACCAGCCCCTCGCTGTTCTCGGAGCGCAAGGTCCTCGTGGTGCGCAACGCACAGGACCTGTCCGCGGACAGCATCAAGGAGGTCAAGGCGTACCTGGCCGACCCGGTGGAGGACATCAGCCTCGTGCTGCTCCACGCCGGCGGTGCCAAGGGCAAGGGGCTGCTGGACGCGGCCCGCAAGGCCGGGGCCCGCGAGGTGGCCTGCCCGAAGATGACCAAGCCCGCCGACCGGCTGGCCTTCGTACGGACCGAGTTCCGGGCGCTGGGCCGCTCGGCCACGCCGGCGGCCACCGAGGCCCTCGTGGACGCCATCGGCAGCGACCTGCGCGAGCTTGCGAGCGCGGCCGCCCAGCTGTGCGCGGACGTCGAGGGCACCATCGACGAGGCCGTGGTCGGCCGCTACTACACCGGCCGGGCGGAGGCCTCCAGCTTCACCGTCGCCGACCGGGCGGTCGAGGGCAGGGCGGCGGAGGCCCTGGAGGCCCTGCGCTGGTCCCTGTCCACCGGCGTGGCCCCCGTCATGATCACCAGCGCCCTGGCCCAGGGCGTCCGGGCCATCGGCAAGCTCGCCTCCGCTCCGCGCGGCGCGCGCCCCGGGGACCTGGCCCGGGACCTCGGCATGCCGCCCTGGAAGATCGACCGGGTGCGCCAGCAGATGCGCGGCTGGTCGGCGGACGGGGTCTCGGCCGCCCTGCGCGCGATCGCCGAGGCCGACGCCGGGGTCAAGGGCGGCGGGGACGACCCGGAATACGCCCTGGAGAAGGCGGTGGTGGCGGTGGCCCGGGCCGCCCGCCCGGCCCGCCGCGACCAGTACTGACCGACCCGTTCCGACGGCCCCGCGACCCGTTCCGACGGCCCCGCGACCCGTACCGACCGCTCCCGCGACCCGTACCCGCCGCCCGGCCCGCCCGCCTGCCCGCCCGCCTGCCCGGTCCGCCCGCCCCGCCCGGCCGGGCTCAGCCCTGCGGGTCCTGGGGCCGGGAGTCGATGTCGCGCAGGTGGCGGCCGGTGAGGTCGGTGCGGGCCTCCGTGCGGTGGCCCCGGGCGATGTAGTCGCGTACGACGGCCTCCACCGCGTCCTGCGGGGAGCCGATGCCCGCGAGGACCATCACCTCCACGACCAGTTCCGCGTCCAGGCTGATGTCGACCTTGGCCATGCCCCGCCCCTCTCGTCCGTTCCGGGGACTCTAACCGCCCCGGCGCCCCCGGACGGGGCGAAGCCGGACACCCGCGAACCCCGGACATGCCGGAGGCCCCGGTCCCGTCCTGGGGAAGGACGGGACCGGGGCCTCCGGTTCACTTCTGGTGTCCCACACCCGCGTGGCGAACGCAGGCCGCGTGTGGGACGGGGTGCCGGTCAGGAGCGGATGAGAGGGCCCGCTGATTCCGTCCCGGCGATCACATCAGAGTGCTCAGCCCTGGAGGGTGGCAACCTTGGTGGCCAGCGCCGACTTCTTGTTGGCGGCGGCGTTCTTGTGGATGACACCCTTCGAGACAGCCTTGTCCAGCTTCCGCGAGGCGGCACGGGCCGCCGCGGTGGCCTTCTCGGCGTCGCCGGCGGCGACGGCCTCGTTGGCCTTGCGGATGAAGGTGCGCAGCTCGGACTTGACGGACTTGTTGCGAAGGCGGGCCTTCTCGTTCGTCTTGTTCCGCTTGATCTGGGACTTGATGTTCGCCACGAAAGAGCCTTTTCAGGTTCAGAGGTTGATCTTCGGATTGCGTCCCGCGAGCTAGAGGGCAGACGAGACACAGCTGCCCAGGCTACCAGGCCCAGTCGGACCAGCCCAAACCGAGCGCAGCCGCCCGCGCATGGGACCATGGAGCCTGAGTATCCATAGTCATCGCCCGAGAATCAGGACCTTGCGTGCCCGCGATCCCCAGCCACGTGCCCGAGCCGAGCCGTACCGACCCGGCGCTGATCCGCAATTTCTGCATCATCGCGCACATCGACCACGGCAAGTCGACTCTCGCCGACCGGATGCTCCAGCTGACCGGTGTCGTCGACCAGCGGCAGATGCGTGCCCAGTACCTCGACCGCATGGACATCGAGCGTGAGCGCGGCATCACGATCAAGTCCCAGGCGGTCCGTCTGCCGTGGTCGCCCACCGAGGGCGAGGGCCAGGGCAAGACGCACATCCTCAACATGATCGACACCCCGGGCCACGTCGACTTCACCTACGAGGTCTCCCGGTCGCTGGCGGCCTGCGAGGGCACCATCCTGCTCGTGGACGCCGCCCAGGGCATCGAGGCGCAGACCCTCGCCAACCTGTACCTGGCGATGGAGAACGACCTCGCGATCGTCCCGGTCCTGAACAAGATCGACCTGCCGGCCGCCCAGCCGGAGAAGTTCGCCGAGGAGCTGGCGAACCTGGTCGGCTGCGACCCCGACGACGTGCTGCGCGTCTCCGCCAAGACCGGTGTCGGCGTGGACGCCCTGCTCGACCGCGTGGTGCAGACCGTCCCCGCCCCGGTCGGCGTCAAGGACGCCCCCGCCCGCGCGATGATCTTCGACTCGGTCTACGACTCGTACCGCGGCGTCGTGACGTACGTCCGTGTGGTCGACGGCACGCTCAACAAGCGCGAGCGGATCCGGATGATGTCCACCGGCGCCACCCACGAGCTGCTGGAGATCGGCTGCAACTCGCCCGAGATGCTGCCGGCCGACGGCCTCTCCGTCGGCGAGGTGGGCTACCTGATCACCGGCGTGAAGGACGTCCGCCAGTCCAAGGTCGGCGACACCATCACCCAGATGACGGGCGGTGCCACCGAGCCCCTCGGCGGCTACAAGGACCCGAAGCCGATGGTCTTCTCCGGCCTGTACCCGCTGGACGGCTCGGACTACCCGGACCTGCGCGAGGCCCTGGACAAGCTCCAGCTCAACGACGCCGCGCTGGTCTACGAGCCGGAGACCTCCGCCGCGCTCGGCTTCGGCTTCCGCGTGGGCTTCCTCGGCCTGCTGCACCTCGACGTGGTCCGCGAGCGCCTGGAGCGCGAGTTCGGCCTCGACCTCATCGCCACCGCGCCGAACGTGGTCTACCGCGTGGTGCTGGAGGACGGGAAGGAGGTCACGGTCACCAACCCGAGCGAGTTCCCCGAGGGCAAGATCTCCGAGGTGTACGAGCCGGTCGTGCGCGCCACGATCCTCGCCCCGAGCGAGTTCATCGGCGCGATCATGGAGCTGTGCCAGACCCGCCGCGGCACCCTCCTGGGCATGGACTACCTGTCCGAGGACCGCGTGGAGATCCGCTACACCCTCCCGCTCGCCGAGATCGTCTTCGACTTCTTCGACCAGCTGAAGTCCAAGACCCGCGGCTACGCCTCCCTGGACTACGAGCCCACCGGCGAGCAGGCGTCCAGCCTGGTCAAGGTCGACATCCTGCTGCACGGCGACAAGGTGGACGCCTTCTCCGCGATCACCCACAAGGACGCGGCGTACGCGTACGGCGTGCGCCTGGTCGCCAAGCTGCGCGAGCTGATCCCGCGGCAGGCCTTCGAGGTGCCCGTGCAGGCGGCCGTCGGCTCCCGGGTCATCGCCCGCGAGACCATCCGCGCCATCCGCAAGGACGTCCTCGCCAAGTGCTACGGCGGTGACATCTCCCGTAAGCGGAAGCTGCTGGAGAAGCAGAAGGAAGGCAAGAAGCGGATGAAGATGGTCGGCTCCGTGGAGGTCCCGCAGGACGCCTTCATCGCGGTGCTGTCCAGCGACGAGTCCGGCGGCAAGGGCAAGAAGTAGCCACCCCCCGGCAGCCTTGCGGACGGGCCCCTGCGCACTCGCGCAGGGGCCCGTTCGTTATAAAGCGGCCGCTCGGCGCCCCTTACGCGGCGGGCGGACGCCCTCTACGCTGATCTCTGCTCGATGGTTACTCGCCAGTTAACCCACGCGGTGCAGCGTGGTCCGGAGGATGTCTCGTGAGCGACACACAGACCTTGATCGAGAACCGCCCGCCCTCGGTGGCGGCCCTCTTCCTTGAGCGCGTCGCCGCGACCCCGGACGCCGAGGCCTACCGGTACCCGGTGCCCGCGGCCTCCGGCAAGGGACCGGACGACTGGAAGTCGCTCAGCTGGGGGCAGGCCGCCGAGCGCGTGTACGGCATCGCCGCCGGCCTGGTGAGCCTGGGCCTGGAACCCGAGCAGCGCGTGGCGCTCGCCTCCAACACCCGCGTCGAGTGGATCCTGAGCGACCTCGGCGTGATGTGCGCGGGCGGCGCGGTCACCACGATCTACCCCAGCACCAACGCCGAGGAGTCGGCCTTCATCCTCTCGGACTCCGAGAGCCGCATCCTCATCGCCGAGGACGCCGGGCAGCTGGCCAAGGCCCGCGAGCGCCGCGCCGACCTGCCCGAGCTGGCGCACGTCGTCGTCATCGACCCGGCCGGTGCCGAGGCGGCCGAGGGCGACCCCGAGGGCTGGGTGCTGACCCTCGCCGAGCTGGAGGCGCGCGGGGCCGAGTACCTCACGGAGCACCCGGAGGCCGTCAAGGAGCGGGTCGGGGCGATCACCTCCGAGCAGCTCGCCACCCTGATCTACACCTCCGGCACCACGGGCCGCCCCAAGGGCGTCCGCCTCCCGCACGACAACTGGTCGTACATGGCCAAGGCCATCGCCGCGACCGGCCTGGTCACCAAGGACGACGTCCAGTACCTGTGGCTGCCCCTCGCGCACGTCTTCGGCAAGGTGCTGACCTCCGGGCAGATCGAGGTCGGCCACGTCACCGCCGTCGACGGCCGCGTGGACAAGATCATCGAGAACCTGCCGGTGGTCCAGCCCACCTACATGGCCGCGGTGCCGCGCATCTTCGAGAAGGTCTACAACGGGGTCGCCGCCAAGGCCCGCGCCGGCGGCGGCGCCAAGTACAAGATCTTCAAGTGGGCCGCCGAGCTCGCCCGCGAGTACGCCAAGGTCTCGCAGGACAACTTCCGCCGCACCGGCACCGCCTCGGTGCCCCTGGGCCTGGGCCTGAAGCACAAGGTGGCCGACGCCCTCGTCTACTCCAAGCTCCGCGACGCCTTCGGCGGCCGGCTGCGCGCAGCGGTCTCCGGAGCCTCCGGCCTGTCCCCGGAGATCGGCTACTTCTTCTCCGGCGCGGGCATCCACATCCTGGAGGGCTACGGGCTGACGGAGTCCAGCGCGGCCAGCTTCGTCAACCCCGGCGAGGCGTACCGCACCGGCACGGTCGGCAAGCCGCTCCCCGGCTGCGAGGTCCGCATCGCCGACGACGGCGAGATCCTGCTGCGCGGCCCGGGCATCATGGAGGGCTACCACCGCCTGCCGGAGAAGACCGCCGAGGTGCTGGAGTCCGACGGCTGGCTGCACACGGGCGACATCGGCGAGCTGTCCGCGGACGGCTACCTGCGGATCACCGACCGCAAGAAGGACCTCATCAAGACCTCCGGCGGCAAGTACGTGGCCCCGGCCGAGGTCGAGGGGCAGTTCAAGGCGGTCTGCCCGTTCGTGTCGAACATCCTCGTGCACGGCGCGGACCGCAACTACTGCACCGCCCTCATCGCCCTCGACGAGCCCGCCATCCTCGGCTGGGCCAAGGACCACGGCCTGGAGGGCAAGTCCTACGCCGAGATCGCGGCGGCCCCGGAGACCCGCGCGATGGTCCAGGGCTACGTGGACACCCTCAACCAGGGCCTCCAGCGCTGGCAGACGATCAAGAAGTTCGCGCTGCTGCCACGGGACCTCGACGTCGAGCACGGGGAGCTGACCCCGAGCCTGAAGCTGAAGCGGCCGGCCGTCGAGCGCGAGTTCAAGGCGGTCATCGACGGCATGTACGAGGGGGCGCGCGAGGCGTAGGCCGGCCGGGCGGGGGTGCGCCCCCGCCCGCCGCGGGGTCCCGCTCCCCGCCGCCGGGGCGGCCGGACCGGACGGTCGGCCGCCCGTCCGGCGGTGCGGGAGAATGGACCCATGCCTTCCGTACTGCCCGACGGCGAGCCCATGCCCGAAGACGGGTCGCTGCCCGCGTCCGCCCTGACCGGAGCGGCGGACCGGCCCCTCGGGTTCTACCTGCACGTGCCGTACTGCGCCACCCGCTGCGGCTACTGCGACTTCAACACGTACACCGCCACCGAGCTGCGCGGCACCGGCGGGGTCCTCGCCTCCCGCGAGAACTACGCCGAGACCCTCGCCGAGGAGGTCCGCCTCGCCCGCAAGGTGCTCGGCGACGACCCGCGCGAGGTCCGCACGGTCTTCGTCGGCGGCGGCACGCCCACCCTGCTGCCGGCCGCCGACCTCGTCCGCATGCTCGCCGCGATCCGCGAGGAGTTCGGCCTCGCGGCCGACGCCGAGATCACCACCGAGGCGAACCCGGAGTCCGTGGACCCCGCCTACCTGGCGGAGCTCCGGGCGGGCGGCTTCAACCGGATCTCGTTCGGCATGCAGAGCGCCCGGCAGCACGTCCTCAAGGTGCTCGACCGCACGCACACGCCGGGGCGGCCGGAGGCCTGCGTGGGCGAGGCGCGGGCGGCGGGCTTCGAGCACGTCAACCTGGACCTGATCTACGGCACCCCCGGCGAGTCCGACGACGACTGGCGGGCCTCGCTCGACGCCGCCCTCGGCGCCGGACCCGACCACGTCTCCGCGTACGCGCTGATCGTCGAGGAGGGCACCCAGCTGGCCCGGCGGATCCGGCGGGGCGAGGTGCCCATGACGGACGACGACGTGCACGCGGACCGCTACCTGATCGCCGACTCGGTGCTCGCCGAGGCCGGCTACCACTGGTACGAGGTCTCGAACTGGGCCACCTCCGAGGCCGGGCGCTGCCTGCACAACGAGCTGTACTGGCGCGGGGCGGACTGGTGGGGCGCAGGTCCCGGGGCGCACAGCCACGTGGGCGGGGTGCGGTGGTGGAACGTCAAGCATCCGGGTGCGTACGCGGCGGCGCTGGCGGAGGGGCGCTCGCCGGGGGCCGGGCGGGAGCTGCTGTCCGAAGAGGACCGGCGGGTCGAGCGGATCCTGCTGGAGCTGCGGCTGCTGGAAGGGGTGCCGCTGACGCTGCTGGCGCCGGCCGGGCTGGCCGCGTCTCGGCGCGCCCTGGCTGACGGCCTCCTCCAGGAGGCGGCCTACCGGGACGGCCGCGCCGCGCTGACCCTGCGAGGGCGGCTGCTGGCCGATGCGGTGGTCCGCGACCTGGTGGATTGACGGGGCCCCGCCGCTGCGCGGGGCTCTCCCTCCACCCGCCCCTTCCCGAAGCGGGGGCTCCGCCCCACACCCCCGGTTCTCAAACGCCGGACGGGCCGGAGTTCGCCGCCCGGCGGGAAAAGCCGGCAGGGTCGGGGCTACGGGGCCGTGACGAAGTCGATCAGCTCTTCGACGCGGCCCAGGAGGGACGGCTCCAGGTCCTGGTACGAGCGGACGCGGGACAGGACGTGCTGCCACGCCGCCCCCGTCTCGGACGGCCAGCCCAGCGCCCGGCAGACGCCCGTCTTCCAGTCCTGGCCGGGCGGGACCACCGGCCAGGCGGGAATCCCCAGGGAGGACGGTTTCACGGCCTGCCAGACGTCCACGTACGGGTGGCCGACGACCAGGACGTGCGGGCCGGCGACCGCGGCGGCCAGCCGGGACTCCTTCGAGCCCGGGACCAGGTGGTCGACCAGGACGCCCAGCCGGGCGTCCGCGGCCGGGGCGAAGTCCGCGACCACCGCCGGCAGGTCGTCCACGCCCTCCAGGTACTCCACGACCACGCCCTCGATCCGCAGGTCGTCGCCCCACACCCGTTCCACGAGCTCCGCGTCGTGGCGGCCCTCCACGTAGATCCGGCCCGCCCGCGCCACCCGGGCCCGGGCCCCCGGGACGGCCACCGAGCCCGAAGCCGTACGGGCGGGGGCGGCGGGCCGGCGGGCCGGGCGGACCAGGGTGACCGGCGCGCCCTCCAGCAGGAAGCCGCGCGGCTCCAGCGGGAACACGCGGCGCTTGCCGAAGCGGTCCTCCAGCGTGACCGTGCCGCCCTCGCAGGCCGTCACCGCCCCGCAGAAGTCCGTACCGGCCACCTCGACCACCAGGCCGGGGTCCGCGGGCACCTCCGGCACCGGTCGGGCCGCGCTCCGCTTCCACGGCGGGGTCAGGTCGGGTGAGTATTCGCGCATTCGGACGACACTAGGCAGGGGCGGGCCCTCAGGGGGCCGACACGCCGAAACGCTCCGCCAGTGTGGCGCGTTGCGCACGGACGAACGCCGCGTCCACCACCGCGCCGTGCCCGGGCACGTACGCCGCCTCCTCGCCGCCCAGGGACAGCAGCCGGCCGAGGGCGGCGGGCCACTGCCTGCGGACCGCGTCGCCGCCGGCCTGGGGCTCGCCGGACTCCTCCACGAGGTCCCCGCAGAACACCACCTCGCGCTCGCCGGGCACGCACACCGCGAGATCGTGCCGGGTGTGCCCGGGGCCGACGTTCGCCAGCAGCACCTGCACCCCGCCGAGCTCCAGCGTCCACTCGCCCGAGACCAGGTGCCGGGGCGGGACCAGCAGCTCCACCGCCTCCGCGGCCTCCTTCTCGGCCAGGCCGTGCCGGACCGCGGAGTCCCGGAGCAGGTCGCGCCCCGCGAGCATCAGCCCGTCCAGCCCCACCGCCCCGTACACCTCGGCCCCCGAGAAGGCCGCCGCGCCCAGGACATGGTCGAAATGGCCGTGCGTGAATGCGATATGGGTCACTCTGCGGCCCGCCAGCCGCTCCGCCTGCGCGCGCACCTCGGCCCCCTCGCGCACGCAGGAACCGGGGTCGATCAGGAGGACCGCATCGTCCCCGACCACCAGTCCCACCGTGCAGTCCCACACCGGGAGGCGCCGCCGGCCGGTGCGTCCGGTCAGCCCTTCCCACCCCGCCTCTTCCCATCGGACGTCCATGCCGCGACGCTACCTTGACGGGCCGCCCTTGCTAGGGGCGTACCTCCCCGCCGTACACTGACCGGGGGATCTCTGGCACTCGGACGGCACGAGTGCCAGCAGCAGGACCGCAACGGAAACGAACAGGCATCACAGCTGGAGGTGTGCGCGATGCTCAGCGAACGCAGACTCGAGGTGCTGCGCGCCATCGTCCAGGACTACGTCGGGACGGAGGAGCCGGTCGGCTCCAAGGCACTCACGGAGCGCCACAAGCTCGGCGTGTCGCCTGCCACCGTGCGCAACGACATGGCGGTGCTGGAGGACGAGGGCTACATCGCCCAGCCGCACACCAGCGCCGGCCGCATCCCGACCGACAAGGGCTACCGGCTGTTCGTCGACAGGCTCGCGGGGGTCAAGCCCCTGTCCTCGCCGGAACGCCGCGCCATCCAGAACTTCCTGGACGGCGCCGTGGACCTCGACGACGTCGTCGGCCGCACGGTCCGGCTGCTCGCGCAGCTGACCCGGCAGGTGGCGGTCGTGCAGTACCCGTCGCTGACCCGCTCGACGGTGCGGCACGTGGAACTGCTCGCGCTCGCGCCCGCCCGCCTGATGCTCGTCCTGATCACCGACACCGGCCGGGTCGAGCAGCGGATGGTCGACGCGCCCGCGCCCTTCGGCGAGGCCGCGCTGGCCGACCTGCGGGCCCGGCTCAACAGCCGGGTCGTCGGCCGCCGGTTCGCGGACGTGCCGCAGCTGGTGCAGGACCTGCCCGAGTCGTTCGAGACCGACGACCGCGGCACGGTGCAGGTGGTCCTCGCGACCCTGCTGGAGACCCTGGTCGAAGAGACCGAGGAGCGGCTGATGATCGGCGGCACCGCCAATCTCACCCGCTTCGGGCACGATTTCCCCCTCACGATCAGGCCGGTGCTGGAAGCGCTGGAGGAGCAGGTCGTGCTCCTCAAGCTGCTCGGCGAGGCCAATGAATCGGGCATGACCGTACGCATTGGGCATGAGAACGCCTACGAGGGACTGAACTCCACGTCCGTCGTCTCGGTCGGCTACGGTTCGGGCGGCGAAGCAGTCGCCAAACTCGGCGTGGTCGGACCGACCCGCATGGACTACCCCGGAACGATGGGAGCGGTACGCGCAGTGGCACGTTACGTCGGACAGATCCTGGCGGAGTCGTAAGTGGCCACGGACTACTACGCCGTACTCGGCGTGCGCCGCGACGCGTCCCCGGACGAGATCAAGAAGGCCTTCCGCAAGCTCGCGCGCGAGCTGCACCCGGACGTGAACCCCGATCCCAAGACGCAGGAGCGCTTCAAGGAGATCAACGCCGCGTACGAGGTGCTGTCGGACCCGCAGAAGAAGCAGGTCTACGACCTCGGCGGGGACCCGCTGTCGGCCTCCGGCGGCGGGGGCGGCGCGGGCGGCTTCGGCGCCGGCGGCTTCGGCAACTTCTCGGACATCATGGACGCCTTCTTCGGGCAGGCGTCGCAGCGCGGTCCGCGCTCGCGCACCCGCCGCGGCCAGGACGCGATGATCCGCCTGGACCTGGAACTCGACGAGGCGGCCTTCGGGACCACCAAGGAGCTCCAGGTCGACACGGCCGTCGTGTGCACCGGCTGCTCCGGCGAGGGCGCCGCACCCGGCACCTCCGCGCAGACCTGTGACATGTGCCGCGGCCGCGGCGAGGTCTCCCAGGTCACCCGGTCCTTCCTCGGCCAGGTCATGACCTCGCGCCCCTGCCCGCAGTGCCAGGGCTTCGGCACCGTGGTCCCGACCCCGTGCCCCGAGTGCGCGGGCGACGGCCGGGTCCGCTCCCGCCGCAGCCTCACGGTCAAGATCCCGGCCGGCGTGGAGAACGGCACCCGGATCCAGCTGTCCGGCGAGGGCGAGGTCGGCCCCGGCGGCGGCCCCGCCGGCGACCTGTACGTGGAGATCCACGAGCTCCCGCACCCGGTGTTCCAGCGGCGCGGCGACGACCTGCACTGCACGGTCACCATCCCGATGACGGCGGCGGCCCTGGGCACGAAGTGCCCGCTGGAGACGCTGGACGGGATGGAGGAGGTGGACATCCGGCCCGGTACCCAGTCCGGCCAGTCCATCCCGCTGCACGGGCGCGGAGTCACGCACCTGCGCGGCGGAGGCCGCGGCGACCTCATCGTCCACGTCGAGGTCCAGACCCCGAACAAGCTGGACCCGCAGCAGGAGGACCTGCTCCGCCAGCTCGCCAAGCTGCGCGGCGAGGAGCGCCCGCTGGGCCAGTTCCAGCCCGGGCAGCAGGGTCTCTTCAGCCGCCTGAAGGACGCCTTCAACGGCCGCTGACCGCCGCTGCGAGGCCGTTTTCAACGCCGCCGACCGGTCGCCGTTCCGCCGCCCGCACGGGCGGCGGACGGCCCGTGGCGGGTTCCGTCCGGCGGACTATGCCAGGCGGATGACCTGATTCGGCCTGCTGCGGGGGACATGGCACGATGCGCTCATGTCCTCCGCACTGAGCGCCCTCTGCCGGTACCCGGTCGTGCAGGCTCCCATGGCGGGCGGCGGCTCCTGCCCCGAGCTGGCCGCGGCCGTCTCGGCGGCGGGCGGACTCGGCTTCCTGGCGGGCGGCTACAAGACCGCCGACGGCATGTACCAGGAGATCAAGCGGCTGCGCGCGCTCAGCCCCCACCCCTTCGGGGTCAACCTGCTGATGCCGCAGCCGGCGGCCGCCGACCCGGCCTCGGTCGAGGCCTACCGGGGGCAGCTCGCCGGCGAGGCCACCTGGTACGACACCCCGCTCAGCGAGGACGTCTTCGCCTGCTCCGACGACGGCTACGACGCCAAGGTCGCGATCCTGCTCGACGACCCGGTGCCCCTCGTCTCCTTCACCTTCGGCTGCCCCGACCCCGCGACCCTCGACGCGTTCCACCGGGCGGGCACCCGTACCGCCGTCACCGTCACCTCGGCCGAGGAGGCCCGGACCGCGCAGAGCGCCGGCGCCCAGGCCGTGTGCGTCCAGGGCATCGAGGCCGGCGGCCACCAGGGCACCCACCGCGACGACCCGGAGGCCGACGGCAGCGGCTTCGGGCTGCTGCCGCTCGTGGCCCAGGTCCGCGAGGCGGTGGCGGTCCCGATCATCGCCGCGGGCGGGCTCATGCGCGGGGCGCAGATCGCCGCCGTGCTGGCCGCGGGCGCGGAGGCGGCGCAGCTGGGCACCGCCTTCCTGCCCTGCCCCGAGTCGGGCGCCAGCCCGGTGCACAAGCAGGCCCTGACCGACCCGCTGTTCGTCCGCACCGAGCTGACCCGGGCCTTCTCCGGGCGCCCGGCCCGCGGGCTGGTCAACCGCTTCATGCGGGAACACGGCCCCTACGCGCCGGCCGCGTACCCGCAGGTGCATCATCTGACCACCGGACTGCGCAAGGCCGCCGCGGAGGCGGGCGACCCGCAGGGGATGGCCCTGTGGGCCGGACAGGGCCACCGGCTGGCCCGCACCCTGCCCGCCGGGCAGCTGGTGGAAGTGCTCGCGGCCGAACTGGCCGAAGCGCAGAGTGCGTTGCAGATGAGGAGTGCGTCATGACCGCCCCCGTGTTCGTGGTCGACAAGGTGCCCGCCGGACCGCAGTTCGTCCTGGACGGACCCGAAGGCCGGCACGCGGTCTCCGTGAAGCGCCTGGAGCCCGGCGAGGAGGTCGTCCTCACCGACGGGCAGGGCGCCTGGGCCGAGGGCGTGGTCGCCGCCGCCGAGGGCAAGGACCGGCTGGTGGTCGACGTACGGGCGGTGTCCGAGGAGCCCGAGCCCGACCCGCGGATCACCGTGGTGCAGGCCCTGCCCAAGGGGGACCGGGGCGAACTCGCCGTCGAGACCATGACCGAGACCGGGGTGGACGCGATCGTGCCCTGGCAGGCCTCCCGCTGCATCACGCAGTGGCGCGGGGACCGCGGCGCCAAATCCCTGGCCAAGTGGCGCAACACGGCCCGCGAGGCGGGCAAGCAGTCCCGCCGGGTCCGCTTCCCCGAGGTCACCGAGGCCATGTCCACCAAGCAGGTCGCCGCCCTGCTCGCCGGGGCCGACCTCGCCGTGGTCCTGCACGAGGACCGGGACGCCGACAGCGGGGCGCTGGCCCTGGCCGAGCTGCCCGCCACCGGCTCCATCGTGGTCGTCGTGGGCCCCGAGGGCGGGGTCTCCCCGGAGGAGCTGGCGGTGTTCGCGGAGGCGGGCGCCCGCCCGTACCGGCTGGGGCGCTCGGTGCTGCGCACCTCCACGGCCGGCACCGCGGCGGCCGCCGTCCTGCTCGCCCGCACCGGCCGCTGGTCGTAGCCCGCCCCACCGGGATCCACGGCTCCAGAGCCCGTCGAGCGGGCTCCGGCCGCCCGGTCGCTACGATGCGGGGAACGATCACGCTACGGAGGCGAAGCCCATGGCAGGGGAACCGCAGGCGGACTGCCTGTTCTGCAAGATCGTCAAGGGGGAGGTCCCCGCGACGATCGTGCGCGAGACGGAGACCACGGTCGCGTTCCGCGACATCAACCCGCAGGCCCCGACGCACGTCCTGGTGATCCCCAAGGCGCACTACCCGGACGCGGCCTCCCTGGCCGCCGCCGAGCCGGTGCTCGCCGCCGACGTGCTGCGCGCGGCCGGCGAGGTCGCCGCCGAGGAGAAGGTGGACGGCTCGGGCTACCGGATCGTCTTCAACACCGGCGCCGGTGCGGGCCAGACCGTCTTCCACGCCCACGCCCACGTGCTCGGCGGGCGCGGCCTCGAATGGCCGCCCGGGTAGCAGAACGTGTCCGTACGCGAATTCGTGGTGCTCGGCACCGCGAGCCAGGTCCCGACCCGGCACCGCAACCACAACGGGTACCTCCTGCGCTGGGACGGACAGGGCATCCTGTTCGATCCCGGCGAGGGGACCCAGCGGCAGATGCTGCGCGCCGGGGTGGCCGCGCACGACATCGACCGCATCTGCGTCACGCACTTCCACGGGGACCACTCCCTGGGGCTGGCGGGGGTCATCCAGCGGATCAACCTCGACCGGGTGCCGCACCCGGTCACGGCCCACTTCCCGGAATCCGGCCAGAAGTTCTTCGACCGGCTGCGGTACGCCACCGCCTACCGCGAGACCGTCGTGATCGACGAGGCCCCGGTGGCGGCGGACGGGCTGCTCGCCCAGGGGCCCTCGTACGCCCTTGAAGCGCGGCGGCTGAGCCACCCCGTCGAGTCCTTCGGCTACCGGGTCACCGAGCCGGACGGGCGGCGGATACTGCCCGGGCTGCTGGCCGCCCACGGGATCACCGGCCCCGACGTGGGCCGGCTCCAGCGCGAGGGCGAGCTGCGGGGGGTCACCCTCGACCAGGTCAGCGAGGTCCGGCGGGGGCAGAGCTTCGCCTTCGTCATGGACACCCGGCTGTGCGAGGGCGTCCACGCGCTCGCCGAGGGCTGCGACATGCTCGTGATCGAGTCGACCTTCCTCGACGCGGACGAGCGGCTGGCCACCGAGCATGGCCACCTCACGGCCGCGCAGGCGGCCCGGGTCGCTCGGGAGGCCGGGGTGCGGCACCTGGTGCTGACGCACTTCTCGCAGCGGTACACCGACCCGGACGCCTTCGAGCGCGAGGCCCGCGAGGCCGGGTTCGAGGGCGAACTGACCGTGGCCCAGGACCTCTTGCGGGTCCCGCTGCCCCGGCGCTCCTGACCGGGTCCCCGCACCCGCCGCACCCCCGCGGGGGCGGCGGGCCGGTCCGGGAGGCGCGGGGCGCGTGCGCCCCCGGAGCCGCACGGTGAGTGCGTGTCCCGTGCACACAGCGGGGGAAGCGGGCGTTCCGCGGGTGATCTGGGACACACTGGGTTTGGGCCGGGGCCGCGCGGGCAGGGCTGCCGGTCCGCCGGAGCTTTTTGCAGCCTGCAGAAACGACCCCTCAGGACGGGGAGCACCCACGTGAGCAGTCGGAACGGACACCACCACCTGCGAGCCCCGCTGGACCCGCTGCGCGATCTGCGGGCCCCGCAGGATCCGGGCTGCGACGTCTTCCTGACCGGCACCGTCTTCCTGGACATCATCTTCACCGGACTGGACTCGGCGCCCGTGCGCGGCACCGAGTCCTGGGCCCGCGGCATGGGCTCCAGCCCCGGCGGGGTCGCCAACATGGCCACCGCCCTGGCCCGCCTCGGCCTGCGCACCTCGCTCGCCGCGGCCTTCGGCGACGACCACTACGGCGAGTACTGCTGGGACGCCCTGGAGCAGGGCGAGGGCATCGACCTGTCCATGTCCCGGACCATCCCCGGCTGGCACTCCCCGGTGACCGTCTCCATGGCCTACGAGGGCGAGCGGACCATGGTCTCGCACGGCCACGAGGCGCCCCCGCCGGCCGGCCCCGGGCCCTTCCCCGACTGCCCGCCCCGGGCCCGCGCCGCCGTGGCCTCCCTGGAGCCGGGCCGCCGCGAGGACTGGATCGCCTCGGCCGCCACCCGCGGCGCCCGCATCTTCGCCGACGTGGGCTGGGACGACAGCGGCCGCTGGGACCTGGACGGGCTGCGCGACCTGGAGCACTGCGAGGCCTTCCTGCCGAACGCCGCCGAGGCCATGCGCTACACCCGCACCGAATGCCCCCGGGCCGCCGCCCGGGCCCTGGCCGAGCGGGTGCCGATCGCCGTGGTCACCATGGGCGCCGAGGGCTCGTACGCGGTGGACGGCCGGACCGGGGAGACCGCCCAGGTGCCGGGGATCGCCGTGGAGGCCCTGGACCCGACCGGGGCCGGGGACGTGTACGTGGCCGGGTTCCTCACCGGCACCCTGGCCGGCTGGCCGCTGGCCGACCGGCTGGCCTTCGCCGGGCTCACCGCGGCCCTCTCGGTCCAGGAGTTCGGCGGCTCGCTCTCCGCGCCCGGCTGGGAGGAGGTCGCGGCCTGGTGGCAGCGGGTACGCGAGGTGCCCGGTGGCGTCCCCCCGGAGCTGCGGCGGTACGGGTTCCTCGACGCCCTGCTCGCGGATTCCGTCCTCGCCCCCGGGGCCTGCGGGCCGCGCCGCCGGGCGGTCCCCACCATCGGCTTCCGCCAGTCCGCCTGACCCGGCCCCGCCCCGGCCGCGCGGGTCCCGCCCCCGGTTCCGCTTGCGCCCCCGGACGGCCGGGAAAACCCCTCGGAACCGCTCCGGCGGCGTCGTACGCTTGGAAGTCACAGAGGTCGTCGAACGGCGAGACCTCGCAACGGGAGGTATGTGCAGGCCACAGAGCCGGCCCATGACTCAGACACCGACAGACCAGGCCCTCGCGCCGGGGCAGGCACGAGCCCACTTCACCGTCCCCGCGAAGCACCCGATGGTGATGGTGCTCGGCTCGGGTGACGCCCTGTTGCGCGCGATCGAGAGGGCGTTCCCCGGCACCGACATCCACGTCCGGGGCAACCAGGTGAGCGCGGTCGGCGACGCTGCGGAAGTCGCACTGATCCAGCGCCTGTTCGACGAGATGATGCTCGTGCTCCGCACCGGGCAGCCGATGACGGAGGACGCAGTGGAACGGTCGATCGCCATGCTCCGGGCCAATGGCAGCGACGGCGGCGAGGCCGTGCCGGAGACCCCGCACGAGGTGCTCACGCAGAACATCCTCTCCAGCCGGGGCCGCACCATCCGCCCCAAGACCCTCAACCAGAAGCGGTACGTCGACGCGATCGACAAGCACACGGTCGTCTTCGGCATCGGCCCCGCCGGTACCGGCAAGACCTACCTCGCCATGGCCAAGGCGGTCCAGGCCCTGCAGTCCAAGCAGGTCAGCCGGATCATCCTGACCCGGCCCGCCGTCGAGGCGGGGGAGCGGCTCGGGTTCCTGCCCGGCACGCTCTACGAGAAGATCGACCCGTACCTGCGCCCGCTGTACGACGCCCTGCACGACATGCTCGACCCCGACTCCATCCCCCGCCTCATGGCGGCGGGCACGATCGAGGTCGCGCCGCTGGCGTACATGCGCGGCCGTACGCTCAATGACGCGTTCATCATCCTCGACGAGGCGCAGAACACGAATCCCGAGCAGATGAAGATGTTCCTGACGAGGCTCGGCTTCGACTCGAAGATCGTCATCACGGGTGACGTGACCCAGATCGACCTGCCGGGCGGCACCAAGTCCGGTCTGCGCCAGGTGCAGGAGATCCTCGACGGGGTCGAGGACGTCCACTTCTCGCGGCTCACGTCCCAGGATGTCGTCCGGCACAAGCTCGTCGGCCGTATTGTCGATGCGTACGAGCAGTACGACAGCCGCAACGGGAAGTAGTTCGAGAACCACATGTCGATCGACGTCAACAACGAGTCCGGAACCGAGGTCGACGAGCAGGCGATCCTCGACATCGCCCGCTACGCCCTGACCCGGATGCGGATCCACCCGCTCTCCGAGCTCTCGGTGATCGTCGTGGACGAAGAGGCGATGGCCCAGCTCCACGTGCAGTGGATGGACCTGCCCGGACCCACCGACGTCATGTCCTTCCCGATGGACGAGCTGCGCCCGCCGACGAAGGACTCCGAGGAGCCCCCGCAGGGGCTCCTCGGCGACATCGTGCTCTGCCCCGAGGTCGCCAAGAAGCAGGGCGAGGACGCGCCCACCCGGCACTCCATGGACGAGGAGCTCCAGCTCCTGACCGTCCACGGGGTGCTGCACCTGCTCGGCTACGACCACGAGGAGCCCGACGAGAAGGCCGAGATGTTCGGCCTCCAGGCGGCCATCGTGGACGGCTGGCGCGCCGAGCGCGGCCTGACCGGACCCTCCCCGGCGCCCACCGTCTCGTGAGCGCCGCCCAGCTGATCACCGGGGCGGTGCTGCTGGTCATCGTGGCCTGGCTGGCGGCCTGTGCCGAGGCCGGCATCGCCCGGGTCTCCGTGTTCCGGGCCGAGGAGGCCGTACGCTCCGGGCGGCGCGGCAGCGCCAAGCTGCTCCAGGTCGCCTCGGACCCGACCCGCTACCTGAACGTCGCCCTGCTGGTCCGGGTGTTCTGCGAGATGGCGGCCGGGGTCCTCGTCACCTACGTCTGCCTCGACGAGTTCGGCGAGAACTGGACCGCCCTGGTCGTCGCGATCGCCGTGATGGTCCTCGTCTCGTACGTGGCCGTCGGCGTCTCCCCGCGGACCATCGGCCGCCAGCATCCCCTGAACACGGCGACCGCCTCCGCGTACGTCCTGCTGCCGCTGGCCCGGGTCATGGGCCCGGTCCCGCAGCTGCTGATCCTGCTCGGCAACGCGCTCACCCCCGGGAAGGGCTTCCGCAAGGGGCCGTTCGCCTCCGAGGCCGAGCTGCGCGCGATGGTGGACCTCGCCGAGAAGGAGTCCCTGATCGAGGACGACGAGCGCCGGATGGTGCACTCGGTCTTCGAACTCGGCGACACCCTCGTGCGCGAGGTGATGGTCCCGCGCACCGACCTGATCTGCATCGAGCGGTACAAGACGATCCGTCAGGCCACCACGCTCGCCCTGCGCTCCGGGTTCTCCCGGATCCCCGTGACCGGCGAGAACGAGGACGACATCGTCGGGATGGTCTACCTCAAGGACCTCGTCCGCAAGACCCACATCAACCGCGAGGCCGAGTCCGACCCGGTGTCCACCGCGATGCGGCCGGCCGTGTTCGTGCCCGACACCAAGAACGCGGGCGACCTGCTCCGGGAGATGCAGCAGGTCCGCAACCACGTGGCCGTCGTCATCGACGAGTACGGCGGCACCGCGGGCATCGTCACCATCGAGGACATCCTGGAGGAGATCGTCGGCGAGATCACCGACGAGTACGACCGGGAGCTGCCGCCCGTCGAGGAACTCGGCGGGGACCGGTACCGGGTGACGGCCCGTCTGGACATCACCGACCTCGGCGAGCTCTTCGGCATCGACGAGTACGACGACGAGGACGTGGAGACCGTCGGCGGACTGCTGGCCAAGGCCCTGGGCCGGGTGCCCATCGCGGGGGCCACCTCCGTGGTGGAGCTGCCCGACGGGCGGCGGCTGCGGCTGACCGCGGAGGCCCCGGCCGGCCGCCGGAACAAGATCGTGACGGTGCTGGTGGAGCCCGAGAAGGGGCCGGACGGTCCCGAGGAGGGCGCGGCCCCGTGACCCCGGAGCAACTGCGCGCCTTCTGCCTGGACTTCAACGCCGCCGTGGAGGAGTTCCCCTTCAACCCCGAGACCTCGGTCTTCAAGGTGCTGGGGAAGGTGTTCGCGCTCAGCGCGCTGGACGCGCGGCCGCTGCGGGTGAACCTCAAGTGCGAACCGGAGAACGCGCTGCGGCTGCGCGAGCAGTACCCCGCGGTGGTCCCGGGCTGGCACATGAACAAGCGGCACTGGAACACGGTGACCGTGGGCGGGGTGCCCGAGGCCCTGCTGCGCGAGCTCGTCGAGGACTCGTACGACCTGGTCGTCGCGGGGCTGCCGCGGGCCGAGCGGCTGCGGCTCGACCGCTCCTAGGTCCGGTCGGCGGTTCCCGCCCGCCGCCGCCCCCGGCCTTCGGGTGCAAGGTCACGATTTCGCAGGACGTTCGGATCCACGGTTTTCCGTGCCCTACTCTTGGGTTTGCTTCCGCCAAGGAAGATCCCGACACGCGTGTCGACGCAGTCGTCGCCGAAGGGCTGACCACCCACAGGCCGGGGGATGGAGGGGAGAGCGCCTCGGCGGGGCCGTGCTCGGCACGGGACCGCCGAGGCGCTCCGTTTTCCCGGTCCCTATGCTTTCGGCATGACCGACAGCATCTCCGGCGGCAACGGGATCGACCCCGAGGACCGCAAGATCATCACCCTGGCCCGCAGCGCCCGCGCCCGCAACGGCGTGGCGGAGGGGGCGGCCGTACGGGACGAGACCGGCCGCACCTACGTGGCCGGCACGGTGACGCTGGACTCGCTCAGGCTCAGCGCCCTGCAGACCGCCGTCGCGATGGCGGTCGCGAGCGGTGCGCAGTCGCTGGAGGCCGCGGCCGTCGTGACCGAGGCCGCCGAGCCGGCCGAGCTGGACCGCGCGGCCGTCCGCGACCTCGGCGGCCCGGCCACCCCCGTGCTGCTGGCGGGCCCCGACGGCGAGCTGCGCGTCACCGTCACCGCGGGCTGACCCGGAGAACCCTGGGACCCCTGGGACCCCCGGGACCGGCGGGCCGCCCGCCCGCCGGTCCCGTGTCCGCCGCCGCTGCCCCCGTCAGGCCGGGCGGCGGCGGACCACCATGGACATCAGCGCGGCCAGCGCGCACAGCGCGCCCGAGGCGTACCAGACCACGTCGTACGACCCGAAGACGTCCCGCGCCACTCCGCCGAGGAAGGCGACGAACGCCGCGCCCACCTGGTGCGAGGCGAGCACCCAGCCGAAGACGATGGCGCTGTCCTCGCCGTAGTGCTCCCGGCACAGGGCCATGGTCGGCGGGACGGTGGCCACCCAGTCCAGCCCGTAGAAGACGATGAAGAAGACCATCGGCGGGTGCACGGCCGGGGCGAGCAGCAGCGGCAGGAAGAGCAGCGAGATCCCGCGCAGCGCGTAGTAGACGGCCAGGAGCCGGCGGGACTCGAAGCGGTCGGTGAGCCAGCCCGAGATGATGGTGCCCGCCACGTCGAACACCCCGATCACGGCGAGCAGCCCGGCGGCCGCCGTGACCGGCATCCCGTGGTCGTGGGCCGAGGGCACGAAGTGCGTCCTGACCAGGCCGTTCGTGGAGGCTCCGCAGATCGCGAAGGCACCGGCGAGCAGCCAGAACGGACCGGTGCGGGCCGCGTCGAACAGCACCGTGAGGGCCCGGCGGGCGGCTCCGGGGACGGGCGCCGGCCGGGGGACCGCCTCGGTGGCGCCGTACGGGGCCAGTCCCAGGTCTGCGGGGTGGTCGCGCAGCAGCAGCCAGACGAACGGCACCACCGCGAGGGCCGCCAGGGCCACCGTGACGGAGGCGGGGCGCCAGCCGTGCTCGGCGACCAGCCAGGACAGCAGCGGCAGGAAGATCAGCTGGCCGGAGGCTCCGGCGGCGGTGAGCACCCCGGAGACCAGGCCGCGGCGGGCGGCGAACCAGCGGTTGGTGACGGTGGCGCCGAAGGCCAGGGCCATCGATCCGCTGCCCAGGCCGACCAGCAGGCCCCAGTAGAGGACCAGCTGCCAGGCGGCGGTCATCCAGACCGTGAGCAGTGCGCCCGCGGAGATCACCGACAGGGCGCCCGCGACCACCGTGCGCATGCCGAACCGGTCCATGAGGGCGGCGGCGAACGGGGCGGTGAGCCCGTAGAGGGCGAGGTTGACCGAGACGGCCAGTCCGATCGTGCCGCGCGACCAGTGGAACTGCTCGTGGAGGGGGTCGATGAGCAGGCCGGGGAGGGAGGCGAAGGCGGCCGCGCCGATGATCGTCACGAAAGTGACGGCGGCCACCGACCAGGCGCGGTGCACACGGGGGCGGGCGGCGGGCCGGGTGGGACCGGTGAGACCAGTGGGGCTAAGGGGCCCGGTGGGCTCGGTGGGCCCGGTGGGCTCCGCGGGGAACGGCTGGGAGGCGGTGGTCTGCGTCACGCAGACAGCATCGTGCGGCCGGATCCGCTGTTCGAGTGGCCCGGGGGACAGCATTCGCTACGATCGGGCCATGGCTGCTGCTGTCCCCGGTGCCGCCCCCGGGCGGGCCCCGCACCGCGTCGTCGTCCTCGCCCTGCCGGGCCTGCTGCCCTTCGAACTCGGCATCCCGCACCGCATCTTCGGGCGGGCCGCGGACCCGGCCGGGCGGCCCCTGTACGAGATCCTGACCTGCGGGCTGGCCGCCGGGCCGGTGCAGACCGACGCGGACTTCGCCATCACCGTCGAGCACGGACCGGAGCTGCTGGCCACCGCCGACACGGTCGTCGTGCCCGCCTCCTACGAGCTCGGCCCGGTCTACGACGAGGGCCGGCTCACCCCCGAACTGGCCGCCGCCCTGGCACACGTGCGCCCCGGCGCCCGGCTCGTCTCCATCTGCACCGGCAGTTACGTGCTGGCCGCGGCGGGCCGGCTCGACGGGCGCCGGGCCACCACGCACTGGGCCTCGGCCGAGCACTTCCAGCGGCTGTTCCCGGCCGTCGAGGTGGACCCCGACGTGCTGTTCATCGACGACGGCGACGTGCTCACCTCGGCGGGGGTGGCCGCGGGCATCGACCTCTGCCTGCACCTGGTGCGCCGGGACCACGGCTCGGCGGTGGCCAACGACGTGGCCCGGCGGACGGTGGTGCCGCCGCACCGGGACGGGGGCCAGGCCCAGTTCATCGAACGGCCGCTGCCCGAGCCGCAGCTCGCGAGCACGGCCGCGGCCCGGGGGCGGATCCTGGACCGGCTGCACGAGCCGCTGCGGCTGAGCGAGCTGGCCCGGGAGGAGGCCATGTCGGTACGCACCTTCACCCGCCGCTTCCGCGAGGAGTCCGGGCTCAGCCCCGGGCAGTGGCTGGTCCGGCAGCGGGTGGAGCGGGCGCGGCAGCTGCTGGAGACCACGGGGCTGCCGATGGAGCGGGTGGCCCGGGAGGCGGGTTTCGGCACGGCGCAGTCGCTGCGCAAGCACCTCCAGTCCGCCCTGGGGGTGACTCCGACCGCCTACCGGCGCACGTTCCGCGAGGGCGGGGGAGCAGCCCCGGGGGCCCGGGGTTGAATTCCGGCCCGTCCGGCGATCGAGACCGGCGATCGAGGACCGGCGTTCGAGGACCGGGGGTCGCGGGCGGAGACCCCGAAGGCCTCGGCGCACCTTGCCAATAGCTGATGGGCCATCAGTCCATGGGTTCGGGCGGTATTGACTTCTGCGGGTCGGGACTCGTGAATGTGCGCAGCCGGCGCCGGCCGGACGGGCACGCCTGGGGAGACGCGATGGGAGCAGGCACGCACCGCCGCTGGCCGGCGGCACTGGCGGCGGTCGCGCTCGCCGCGGCGGGCGGGGCGGTGGCGCCCGCGACGGCGGCGGGCCGGGACGGCACCGGCACGGTCGGGTTCCCCACGCACTGCGTGCCGCCGCAGGAGGCCGGACTCCCGCCGGCGGACGGCCCGACCACCGCGACCCTGGCGGTGGACAACCCCGCACCGCAAGTCGGCGACACCGTCACCGTGACCTACCGGGTGGCGCGGACCGCCGCCGGGAACCCCCTGGACGCCACCCTGCCCGCCGACGTGCTCACGCCCACCGGAAAGGTCCTCCTCGGCGGCGCCCAGCAGGGCGCGGTGACCGTGACCGGGCCCAAGCGCAACGACCCCGTGCCCGCCCGGACCCCGTTCCCCGCCTTCACCATGACCGGCACCTTCACGGTCACCGACCCCGGCGAGATCACCCTCGCCCCCGGGGACTACACCGTGCACAGCGGACACCTCGCGGAGCTGGACACCACCTGCACCCCCGATCCGGCCGCGCCGCGCCCGGCCGCCGCCCGGCTCACCGCCGCCCCCGCCCCGCCCGGCGCCAACCGGCGGGCCATCGCCCTCGGCACCGCCGCCGGGCGCCCGGGTGCCCGGGTCCGCGTGACCGGGGCCGGCTTCACCCCCGGGGCCGCCGTCACCCTCGCCGGAAGGTCCGGGGCCGCCGGGACCGCCGACCGGACCACCGCCACCGCCGACGCCCTCGGCACCCTCTCCGCCGAGCTGCCCGTCGCGGACCGCACCACCACGGCCGTCACCGCGTACGAAGGGCCCGCCTGGACCTCGGAACGGGGCGCGGGCCCGGCCGCGTACACCGTGGTCGAGGCCGTCCCGCAGCTGCCCGGCACCCAGCGGATGACCCTGGACGTGGTGCCGGGCTCCCTGTCCATGGTCCAGGAGGGCGAGGAGACCGCCCTGACGCCCGTGCCGTACGGGGAGGGCGGCGCGGCCACCGGGCGGATCCGCACCGTCACCGTGCAGGACCTGCGCGGCGGGCCCGCCGGCTGGTCGCTCACCGGCCGGCTCACCGACTTCACCGGCCCCGGCGGGGTGCGGCTGGACGGCGCCCGGCTCACCTGGAAGCCCTCGTGCACCACCCGGGAGGGCAGCCCGAGCACCTGCGCCCCCGGCAGCCCGGGCCCGCTGGGCGAAGGCGCCACCCTGGCGAGCACCCCCGACGCGGCCCTGGTGGGCGGGGAGTTCACGGTGGACGCCGAGGTGTCCTTGCAGGTCCCGGCCTACACGGCCCCCGGCGCCTACACGGCGGTCCTGACCCTGACCCTGTCGTGACCGGGCCCCGTTGGCTGCGCGCGGCGGCCGCCGTCCTGCTCGCCCTCGCGGCCCTCCTGGCGGGTCCGGCGGGCGGCGCGGCGCACGCGGCCGACAACGGGCAGTGGTCGGTGCAGCCCGCCGCCACCCGGATCGCCCAGCGCCCCTACTTCTACCTGGCCGCCGCTCCCGGCACGGCCGTCACCGACCGGGTCACGGTCGGCAACCGCACCGCACGGCCGCTGGTCTTCCGGCTCTACGCCGCCGACGCGTACAACACCGCCCGGGACGGCGGCTTCGCCGTCCGCGGCCCCGACGAGCCCCGGCGCGGGGTGGGGGCCTGGACCCGCCTGGCCCGGGACCGGATCACGGTGCCCGCGCGGGCCGCCGTCACCGTCCCCTTCACCCTCGCCGTGCCCGAGCGGGCCGAGCCCGGGGACCACCCCGGTGCGATCGTCGCCCTGGCCGAGCCGGCCGGGGGAGGGCCGGGCGGCGGGAGCATCGCGGTGCAGCGGGCCGTGGCCGCCCGGGTGCACCTGCGCGTCGCCGGCCCCGCCGCCCCGGCGCTGGCCGTCGAGGGGCTCACGGTGACCCGCCCGGCGGGCTCGGACACCGCCGTCGTCGCGTACACGCTCCACAACCTGGGGAACGTCACCCTGCACCCCGCGGGCACCCTGCGGGCCGAGGGCCTCTTCGGGCGGCGGCTGCTGGACCGCCCGCTCGGCCGGCTGCCCTCGGACCTGCTGCCCGGCACCCGGGTCCGGCTCGCGGAGCGCTGGCGCGGGCTGCCCGCCTTCGACCGGCCCGAGATCCGCGTCACCGTCACCGCGGGCGAGGCCCGGGACCGGGCCGCCGCCGGATTCCGCACCGGCCCTTGGGGCGCGGCCGCCGGCGCCGTCGCGTTCCTCCTCGCGATCGCCCTGGCGGCCGCCGGGCGGCGGTACTGGTCGGCACGCGCGGCCGCATCGGGGAGAATGGCCCGCATGAGCGATCGTTCCCCCTCGTCCACCACCGCGCACCGCGCGGGCTTCGCCTGCTTCGTGGGCCGGCCCAACGCGGGCAAGTCGACCCTGACCAACGCACTCGTGGGCACGAAGGTCGCGATCACCTCCAACCGGCCGCAGACCACCCGGCACACCGTCCGCGGCATCGTGCACCGCCCGGACGCCCAGCTGGTCCTGGTGGACACGCCCGGACTCCACAAGCCGCGCACCCTGCTCGGCGAGCGGCTCAACGACGTCGTGCGCACCACCTGGGCCGAGGTGGACGTGATCGGCTTCTGCCTGCCCGCCGACCAGAAGATCGGCCCCGGCGACAAGTTCATCGCCAAGGAGCTCGCCGGGATCAAGAAGACCCCGAAGATCGCCATCGTCACCAAGACGGACCTGGTGGACTCCAAGGCGCTGGCCGAGCAGCTGCTCGCGATCCAGCAGCTCGGGGCCGAGCTGGGCATCGAGTGGGCGGAGATCGTCCCCGTCTCGGCCGTCGGCGACAAGCAGGTGCAGCTGCTGGCGGACCTGATCGCCCCGCTGCTGCCGGAGAGCCCGCCGCTCTACCCCGAGGGCGACCTCACCGACGAGCCCGAGATGGTCATGGTCGCGGAGCTGATCCGCGAGGCCGCCCTCGAAGGCGTCCGCGACGAGCTGCCGCACTCGATCGCCGTGGTGGTCGAGGAGATGCTGCCGCGCGAGAACCGCCCGGCCGACAAGCCGCTGCTCGACATCCACGCCAACGTCTACATCGAGCGCCCCAGCCAGAAGGGCATCATCATCGGCCCCAAGGGCTCGCGCCTGAAGGAGGTCGGCATGAAGTCCCGCAAGCACATCGAGGCCCTGCTCGGCACCCCGGTCTTCCTGGACCTGCACGTGAAGGTCGCCAAGGACTGGCAGCGGGACCCGAAGCAGCTGCGCAAGCTCGGCTTCTGAGACCGGGGCCCGACCCCGTCTCCCGGCCCGGCCGGACCCGTACGACCGGCAAGACCGGACCCGTCCGGCCTGTGCGGCCGGACCGTACGACGCGCAAGAGGGGCGGCACCCACCCGGGGCCGCCCCTCACGCACGTCCGCACACCTGCGTGCCGCTACCCGGCTTCGGCGATCAGGGCCGTACCCGCGCGGCGGAAGCCGGCCCGCGTGTAGATCCGGGCCACGTCCTCGTCCCCGGCCGACAGGAACACCGTCCGCGCCCCCGCCCCGCGGGCCGCGGCCACCAGGGCCGCCGTCACCCCCAGGGCCAGCCCCTGGCGGCGGGCCGTGGGCAGGGTGCCCACGCCGACCACCTCGGCCACGTCCCCGACCGGGTTGTACTGGCCCGCGCACAGCACCACCCCGTCGCGCACGGCCGCCGCCAGCGCCGTGGTGCCGGCCGCCAGCTTCCGCGCCACGTAGGCCCGGCGCACCTCGCTGCCCGGGTCGGCCATCTGCCGGCCCAGCTCCGCGACCCCGGTCTCGCCCGGGGCCGTCCCCGGGGAGGCGAAGGCCAGCGCAGGCACGGTCACCGCCGCGAGCAGGAGCGGGTCCTCGGAGCCCAGCAGCCGCACCTCCGGATGCGGGGGCACGGGCTCGGCCGCCGGGTCCAGCACCATCAGCGGATGGGCGTGCACGGGCACGCCCGCGGCCTCCACGGCGGCCCGCAGCCCCGGACTGGTCTCCGCCACCCACTCGAAGGCCTGGGGCACCTTCAGCTCGCGCTGGCGCTCCAGCACCCGCCCCACGTCCTCCGGGGTCACCGGGGCCGTGCCGCCCAGGGTGGGGCGGGCGTAGTACTGCCAGCCCGTCGGGTCCTCCTGCACGAAAAGGGTCAGCGGGCCGAAGTCCTCGGCACGGGCACCTCCCACGCGCGGCACGGTGTCGTAGTAGCGCTCGAGTGCGGGGAGGGTGTCGTCAGAAATGATCACCCGGGCATCCTGGCAAAGATGCCCGGGCAGGGCACTCCGATTACCGGGCGCGCCGATCCGGCAGGCACGGCCTACGCGCCCTCCTTGAGGACCCGGGTGACCAGCTGCCGCTGGGCGTCGGTCAGGTCGGGATCGGCGCAGTGCACCGTCCGGCCGTCCACGGTGATCCGGTACGAGAAGCCGTCCCGGACCCCGGAGGAGGCGGGGCGGGGCGGGCCCGGCCGCAGCGCCAGCTCCGCCAGTGCCCGCCACTCCTGCTCGTCCTCCTTGTCCGAGACGTCCACCTCGGCCCGCCGCTCGATGCCGGCGAAACCGCCCGTCCGGTGCACTTCGATCCGCATGTCAGGTTTCCTACCGCGCTCAGGAGGTCGGCACACCCACCTGGGACCAGGCCTTCAGCAGCGCCTGCTGCTCCTCGCCCTCGCCGTAGCGGGCCACCGCCGCCGCCACCGACAGCCGGGCGAAGTCGGCGAACGTGGCCTTCTTGTCGAGCTCCCCGCCGGTCAGGGTGTCGTACCAGATCTGCCCGGCCCGCTCCCAGGAGTGGCCGCCGAGGGCGGTGGCCGCCAGGTAGAAGGCGTGGTTGGGGATGCCCGAGTTGATGTGGACCCCGCCGTTGTCCCGGCCGGTGCGCACGTAGTCGTCCATCGTGGCCGGCTGCGGGTCCTTGCCGAGCACGTCGTCGTCGTACGCGGTGCCGGGGGCCTTCATCGAGCGCAGGGCGGTGCCCTCGACGGAGGGGGCGAAGAGGCCGGCGCCGATCAGCCAGTCCGCCTCGGCGGCCGTCTGGCCGAGGGTGTACTGCTTGATCAGGGAGCCGAAGACGTCCGACATGGACTCGTTGAGGGCCCCGGGCTGGCCGAAGTACGTCAGGTTCGCCGTGTACTGGGTGACGCCGTGGGCCAGCTCGTGGCCGATGACGTCCACGGGGATCGTGAAGTCGAGGAAGACCTCCCCGTCCCCGTCGCCGAACACCATCTGCTCGCCGTTCCAGAAGGCGTTCCCGTAGTTCTCGTCGTAGTGGACGGTGGCGACCAGCGGCAGGCCCTCGCCGTCGATCGAATTGCGCCCGAACGCCTTCAGGAACAGGTCGAAGGTGGCTCCGAGGCCGGCGTAGGCGCGGTTGACCGTCGCGTCCTGCCCGGCCTCCGAGCCCTCGCGGCGGACGATCTCGCCGGGGAGGTCCAGGCCGTTGCGGGCGTCGTGGACGGTGCGGTTCGGCTGGTCGCCGGCCGGTTCCGCCAGGTCGAGCGGGGCCACGCCGATGACGGTGTTCAGCCGCCGGGTGGTGCGCAGGGAGGCGTCGGCGATGAGGGTCCGGCGGGCCGGCTCGGCGACGAGGTGGTTGTCGGACTGGGCGAGCCGGTCCAGCAGGTGGGGCGGCACGATCGTGCAGAACACGGGGTGGAAGGCAGCAGCCATGGCATCCATGCGACAGCAATGTGGCACCGCGTGACGGGGCTGTCACTACATGCGACCATGATTCATTCGCTTGTCTGAAACGCGCCCGGGCTCGTTGACGGATCGACCGGACCTCCGCTCCGGCCCGAGCGGCATACGTCACATTCCGGACATGACGGAAATGCGGTCCCGCATACTGGAACGGCCACGCGCTCCCGGCGCGGCTCGGCTAGGGTTCCGTCCATCATGCGTTTCGGGCTGCTTCTCCTTAGCTGCCGCGGCGAGGGCCTGTAGTCGTAGGCCGACCCCCTCCCCGCGGAGTCTGGTGATGCCGTTACGACCCGTCGGCCGTTCAGCGAAAGACACGCGGACACGCGAGGAGCCCTACGCAATGACTCAGCCCATCGGTCGCCCCACGCCCATCACCAACGCGACCCACATGCAGAAGCCTTCCGGGATGCCGATCCACAAGTACGGCGTCTACGAGCAGGTGGACCTGCCCGACCGCACCTGGCCGAACCAGCGCATCACCAAGGCGCCCCGCTGGCTGTCCACCGACCTGCGCGACGGCAACCAGGCCCTGATCGACCCGATGAGCCCCGCCCGCAAGCGCGAGATGTTCGACCTGCTGGTGCGCATGGGCTACAAGGAGATCGAGGTCGGCTTCCCGTCCTCCGGCGAGACCGACTTCAACTTCGTGCGCTCCATCATCGAAGAGGGCGCCATCCCGGACGACGTCACGATCTCCGTACTGACCCAGGCCCGCGAGGACCTGATCGAGCGGACCGTGGAGTCCCTGCGCGGCGCCAAGCGCGCCACCGTGCACCTGTACAACGCGACCGCCCCGACCTTCCGCCGGGTCGTCTTCCGCGGCTCCAAGGAGCAGATCAAGCAGATCGCCGTCGACGGCACCCGCCTGGTCATGGAGTACGCCGAGAAGATCCTGGGCGACGAGACGGTCTTCGGGTACCAGTACAGCCCGGAGATCTTCACCGACACCGAGCTGGACTTCGCCCTGGAGGTCTGCGAGGCCGTCTGCGACGTGTGGCAGCCGGAAGAGGGCCGCGAGATCATCCTGAACCTGCCCGCCACCGTGGAGCGTTCGACCCCGTCCACGCACGCGGACCGCTTCGAGTGGATGGCCCGCAACCTGACCCGCCGCGAGCACATCTGCATCTCCGTCCACCCGCACAACGACCGCGGCACCGCCGTGGCCGCCGCCGAACTGGCCCTGATGGCCGGCGCGGACCGGGTCGAGGGCTGCCTGTTCGGCCAGGGCGAGCGCACCGGCAACGTGGACCTGATCACGCTGGGCATGAACCTGTTCTCGCAGGGCGTGGACCCGCAGATCGACTTCTCGCAGATCGACGAGATCCGCCGCACGTCCGAGTACTGCAACCAGATGGAGGTCCACCCGCGCCACCCCTACGCGGGCGACCTGGTCTACACCGCCTTCTCCGGCTCCCACCAGGACGCCATCAAGAAGGGCTTCGACGCCATGGAGGCCGACGCGGCCGCCCAGGGCAAGACCGTGGACGAGATCGAGTGGGCCGTCCCGTACCTGCCGATCGACCCGAAGGACGTCGGCCGCTCGTACGAGGCCGTCATCCGCGTCAACTCGCAGTCCGGCAAGGGCGGCATCGCGTACGTCCTGAAGAACGACCACAAGCTGGACCTGCCGCGCCGGATGCAGATCGAGTTCTCGCGGATCATCCAGGCCAAGACCGACGCCGAGGGCGGCGAGGTCACGCCGAAGGACATCTGGAACGTCTTCCAGGACGAGTACCTGCCCAACCCCGAGAACCCGTGGGGCCGCATCCAGCTGCGCTCGGGCCAGTCGACCACCGACAAGGACGGCTCGGACACCCTGACCGTCGAGGCGGTCGTGGACGGCATCGAGACGGTGCTGACCGGAACCGGCAACGGCCCGATCTCGGCCTTCTTCGAGGCCCTGGCCGGCATGGGCATCGACGCCCGCCTGCTGGACTACAGCGAGCACACCATGAGCGAGGGCGCCTCCTCGCAGGCCGCCTCGTACATCGAGTGCGTGATCGACGGCCGCGTGCTGTGGGGCATCGGCATCGACGCCAACACCACGCGCTCCTCGCTGAAGGCGGTCGTCTCCGCGGTCAACCGCACCTTCCGCTGACCTGACCGCTCGCCGACCGCGCGCCGACGGCTCGCGGAAGGCGCACGGAACGCACCGGGACCCCGCTCCTCCTCCGGGAGGGCGGGGTCCCGCCGCATCCGCTACCGGGCGAGGTAGCCGCCGTCCACGGGCAGCACGGCGCCCGTGATGAACGAGGCCGCGTCCGAGGCCAGGAAGGCGATCGCCCGGGCCACCTCGGCCGGCTCCCCGAGCCGCCCCATCGGGTGCGCGGCGATCATCTCCTCCAGGTACTCGGACCCGCCCGGCTCCCCGGGCAGGGCCAGCACCCGTTCCGTACGGATGGTTCCGGGTGCCACCGCGTTGACGCGGATGCCGTGCGGGGCCCATTCCACGGCCAGGTGGGCGGTGAGCCCCGAGGCCACGAACTTCGCCGGGCCGTACGCGGCCTGCCGGGCCTGCCCGGCCACCCCGGAGACCGAGGACACGCAGACCAGGGCCCCGCCGGGACGCTCCTGGGCGGTCATGGCCTCGATGGCGTACTTGCAGGTCAGGAACATGCCGCGGCCGTCGATGGCCATGACCCGGTCCCAGTCCTCCGGAGTGGTCTCGCGGACGTCCGACAGGGGCAGCACCCCGGCGTTCGCCACGGCCACGTCCAGGCGGCCGAAAGCACGCACCGCGGCGGCGACCATACGGCGGTTGTCGGCCGGATCCGAGACGTCGCCGGTGACCGTCTCGACCGGGACGTCCTCGGCGGCGAGCTCGGCGCGCAGGGCCGCGAGCCCCGCTTCGTTCACGTCGGTGGCGGTGACCCCGGCGCCCTCGCGGGCCAGCAGCAGGGCGGTCGCCCGGCCGATCCCGCTCGCGGCTCCGGTCACCAGACAGGACTTGTCCTTCACGGCCGACACCGTAAGGGGAGCGGGGGCGCATCCAGGGGCGCGCAGGGGCGCACTTCGGCCAACTGCCTTCGGGAGTGGGGAGTTGTCTTGTCACAGGGCTGCCACGGCCACACCGGTGTGGCTAACATCACGCCAACGCGGCGATGTTGCCGAAAGGTTACGGAGGTGGGACGTGCTGCCTGCTCGGGGTGAGACCGGCCGGAAGTGGACCGTGTGCGGCATCCGTACCACCTGGAGCACCGTCGGCGACGGCGAGTTCTTCTGCCCCGGATGCGGCGGAGACCGCAACTACCGCCAGCGCACCGGCCGCCGCCGCTTCACCCTGCTGGGGGTCCCGCTGCTGCCGCGCGGGACGGCGGGTCCGGTCGTCGAGTGCGGGAGCTGCCGCGAGCGCTTCGGGACCGAGGTCCTGGACCACCCCACCTGCACCCGCTTCTCGGCGATGCTGCGCGACGCGGTCCACACGGTGGCCCTGGCGGTGCTCACCGCGGGCGGCACCGGCTCCCGGGCCGTCCTGGAGGCCGCGGTGTCCGAGGTGCGTGCGGCGGGCTCCGAGGAGTGCACCGAGGAGGAGCTGGCGGCGATGGTGGACGCCCTGTCGGTGGACTCCGGCCGGCTGTCCGCGGACATGTTCGGGGCCGCCCTGTCCATCGAGTTGCACGAGGCACTGGAGCCGCTGTCGGCGCACCTGGCGCCGGCCGGGCGCGAGTCGGTGCTGCTCCAGGGGGCCCGGATCGCCCTCTCGGACGGCCCGTACAGCCCGGCCGAGCGGGAGGTCCTGGCGACCGTGGGCACGGCCCTGCGGCTGACGGGGGACGACGTGGCCCGGCTGCTGGCGGGGGTCCGGGCCTCGGGCTGAGCGGCCGGCCGCCTGCTCGCCGTCCGGCCGTGCCGCCGGACAGCAGATTCGGCGTTCCTTGCTGCTGTCGCGCGGCGGCCCGGGAGCCGCCGGGCGGCCCGCGCGCCGGTAACGATTTGCCCCTACCCGGAGGTCGGAGCGGTTCCGCATGGCCGGAATCGATCGTTCCGAAGCTGCCGCGGACTCGGTTGACCTGCCGGGGCAACCGCTTTCACGGGATGTTCACACGGCATTCCGCTTCGCTTCGCGGAACGGGCGTGTGCGCTGGTCACGGGCCCGGCCCGGACGGGATCTTCACGCGCGCGCACCGCAAATCGGCGGTACCGCCCTCCGGTGCCCATAGCGCAGGCCCGCGTCCACCGCCATGAGGTGATCCCACAAAACGCTGCCGCCTGCGCATCAACAGTTTGTAGAAGTCCACGATGTTCGTGAGGCGGGTCACGGGCGTTTGATTCCGGTCACACGCCGAGGCCCGGCTCCGCACAGCTCACGGCCCCGACCACGTGACTGCACTGACAACCCTGGCGGCCACCCGAGCGACGCCCAGGGATAACCAGATCTCCTCTCACTTACCTACCTCTTGAAGGGCAAGGCAGAGATGGCACGTGTCGCCGCCCGGCTTTCCGCCAACGGAGAGCAGAGCACGCACCCGGTCGACGAGGTGCTCCCCCTCCCCAAGCTCGCGCTGTACGGCTTCCAGCACGTACTCGCCTTCTACGCCGGCGCGGTGATCGTCCCGATCATCGTCGGCAGCGCGCTGAAGCTGAGCCCCGAACAGCTGGTCTACCTGATCAACGCAGACCTCTTCACCTGCGGTATCGCCTCGATCATCCAGGCCTTCGGCATCGGCCGCATCGGCGCCCGGCTCCCGCTGATCCAGGGCGTCACCTTCACCGCCGTCTCCCCGATGATCGCCATCGGCCTGGGCGCGGGCGGCGGCGCCGCGGCGCTCCTGGTCATCTACGGCGCGGTCATCACCGCCGGCCTCGCCACCTTCGCCTTCGCCTGGCTGCCCGCCTCGGCGTTCCGCGCGGTGATGCGGCTCTTCCCGCCGGTGGTCACCGGCACCGTGATCACCGTGCTCGGCATCGTGCTGATCCCGGTCGGCCTCCGGGACGCCGTCGGCGGCCCGCCCACCCTCGGCGACGGCGGTGTCCCCACCCAGCTCGCCTACGCCGCCGGCACCATGGCGTTCATCCTCGTCCTGATGCGCCTGGGCAAGCCCTTCCTCTCCAGCATCGCGATCCTGCTCGGCCTGGTCGGCGGCACGGCCGTGGCCTTCCTGCTGGGCGACGCCGAGTTCGGCGGGGTCGAGTCCTCGGACTGGATCGGCGTCACCACCCCGTTCCACTTCGGTGCGCCGAAGTTCGAGTGGTTCCCGATCCTCCTCATGCTGATCGTCATGCTGATCACCATGGTCGAGACGACCGGCGACACGTACGCCGTCGGCGACATCGTCGGCAAGGAGGTGGACAGCGAGACCGTCGCCCGCGCCCTGCGCGCCGACGGCGCCGCCACCGCCCTCGGCGGGGTCCTCAACTCCTTCCCGTACGTGGCCTTCGCCGAGAACGTCGGCCTGGTCCGCATGACGAAGGTCAAGAGCCGGTTCGTCGTGGTCGCCGCCGGCGTCTTCATGATCCTGCTCGGCCTGCTGCCGAAGGCGGCCGCGATCGTGGCCTCCGTCCCGCCGGGCGTGCTCGGCGGCGCCGCCACCGTGATGTTCGGCATGGTCGCCCTGGCCGGCATCCAGACCCTGGCCAAGGTGGACCTGAAGGACGAGAAGAACGCCCTGATCATCGGCGTCTCGCTGGCCTTCGCGCTCTTCCCGGCCACCGTGCCGCTGTACTTCGCCAAGCACATGGGCGGCGACCTGCGCTCCCTGCTCGAAAGCGGCGTCACCCTCGGTGCCACCGCCGCGATCGTCCTCAACCTGGTCTTCAACGGGCTGGGCGGCAAGGAGGACGCGGGGCGGGAGGCCGGGCAGGAGGCGGCCGGCAGCGGAGCCGGCGCCCCGGAGTCCACGGCGTCCCCGGAGGCGCCCGCGGACGCCCCCGCCGTACCGGCGGCCGTCGGCGCCGCCCCGGAGTCCCCGGCAGTCGTCCCGGCGCAGGCGGCGGCCGCCGGCGAGGGCGACAGCGCCCCCGCACCGGCCTCCTGACCTCCCAAGGGGTGTCCCCGGCCGGGTTCCTGCCCCGGCCGGGGCCACTGCCGTCGGCGCACGGTCCGTCCTCCGTACCGGCCGTCGGCGCACGGTCCGGCCGCCGTACCGCCCGCCGCCCCACCGGAGCGGCAGCCTCCGGAGCGTCGCCCCCGACCGGCGGGCCCGCCGCACCCGGCCCGGCCGCCGCTGCGGGTACGGGACAATGGGCCCATGAGTCTGTTCCGCGACGACGGCATCGTGCTGCGCACCCAGAAGCTGGGCGAGGCGGACCGCATCATCACGATCCTCACCCGCGGCCACGGCCGGGTCCGGGCCGTCGCCCGCGGAGTGCGCCGGACCAAGTCCAAGTTCGGCGCCCGGCTGGAACCTTTCTCCCACGTGGACGTGCAGTTCTTCGCCCGCGGCAGCGACCTCGTCGGCCGCAGCCTGCCGCTCTGCACCCAGACCGAGATCATCGCCCCGTACGGCGGCGGCATCGTCACCGACTACGCCCGCTACACCGCCGGCACCGCGATGCTGGAGACGGCGGAACGGTTCACCGACCAGGAGGGCGAGCCCGCCGTCCAGCAGTACCTGCTGCTCGTCGGCGCCCTGCGCACCCTCGCCCGCGGCGAGCACGAGCCGCACCTCATCCTCGACGCCTTCCTGCTGCGCTCCCTCGCCGTCAACGGCTACGCCCCCTCGTTCGAGGACTGCGCGAAGTGCGGCATCCACGGCCCCAACCGGCACTTCTCGGTGGCCGCCGGCGGAGTGATATGCGGGGACTGCCGGGTCCCCGGCAGCGTCGTACCCTCGGCGGAGGCCATCGGACTGCTCAGCGCCCTGCTGACGGGCGACTGGGCCACCGCGGACTCCTGCGAGCCGCGGTACGTCCGGGAGGGCAGCGGGCTGGTCTCCGCCTACCTGCACTGGCATCTGGAGCGCGGGCTACGCTCCTTGCGTTACGTAGAGAAATAAGGAGCGCAGCGACATGGCACGACGCGGGATCCTGGGACGCACCCGCCGCGAGTACCTCACTCCCGAGCCGCACCCCTCCGGTGCCCGCCCGCCGAAGATCCCCGGCGAGCTGGTCCCCAACCACGTCGCCATCGTCATGGACGGAAACGGCCGCTGGGCCAAGGAGCGCGGGCTGCCGCGCACCGAGGGCCACAAGGTCGGCGAGGGCGTGGTCCTCGACGTGCTCAAGGGCTGCCTGGAGATGGGCGTCAAGAACCTCTCCCTCTACGCCTTCTCCACCGAGAACTGGAAGCGCTCGCCCGAAGAGGTCCGCTTCCTGATGAACTTCAACCGCGATGTCATCCGCCGCCGCCGCGACGAGATGAACGCCCTCGGCATCCGGATCCGCTGGGTGGGCCGCATGCCCAAGATGTGGAAGTCGGTCGTCCAGGAGCTCCAGGTCGCCCAGGAGCAGACCGTCGACAACGACGCGATGACCCTCTACTTCTGCGTGAACTACGGCGGCCGGGCCGAGATCGCGGACGCGGCGCAGGCGATCGCCCGCGACGTGGCCTCCGGCCGGCTCGACCCGTCCAAGGTCAACGAGAAGACCTTCCAGAAGTACCTGTACTACCCGGACATGCCGGACGTGGACCTGTTCCTGCGCCCGAGCGGCGAGATGCGCACGTCCAACTACCTGATCTGGCAGAGCAGCTACGCCGAGATGATCTTCCAGGACGTGCTGTGGCCCGACTTCGACCGCCGCGACCTGTGGCGGGCCTGCCTGGAGTACGCCCAGCGCGACCGCCGCTTCGGCGGCGCCCTCCCGAACGAGATCCCGGGCCAGGGCCAGCCGTCCTGACGTGAGCCGGCAGGCGTCCTTGCGCCGAGGGCCCGCGGACGGAATCCGTCTGCGGGCCCTCGCGGGTTTCCGGGTGCGTTCCCGGGGGTGCTCTGCGTACGGCGGACGCTACGCGCCGGCGGCGCAGTCCGCGCAGGTGCCGAAGATCTCCACGGTGTGGGCCACGTTCACGTAGCCGTGCTCCGCGGCGATGGCGTCGGCCCACTTCTCCACCGCCGGACCCTCGACCTCCACGGCCTTGCCGCACATCCGGCAGACCAGGTGGTGGTGGTGCTCGCCGCTGGAGCAGCGGCGGTAGACGGCCTCCCCGTCGCTGGTGCGCAGGACGTCGACCTCGCCGGCGTCGGCCAGCGACTGCAGGGTGCGGTACACGGTGGTCAGGCCCACGGAGTCGCCGCGGTGCTTGAGCATGTCGTGCAGCTCCTGGGCGCTGCGGAACTCGTCCACCTCGTCCAGCGCCGCTGCCACGGCTGCGCGCTGCCGGGTCGACCGTCCCCGTACTGGCGCGCTGCTCGTCTCGCCAGGCGCAGTCCCCACCGGTTCCTCCTCACATCGGCCGAAGGGCCATTGTGCCAGGCCGCCCGTACTGCGGGCGCTCCGTGCGGCCCGGGTATCAGACCTTCACGTCGTCCCCGGTGCACACCTCGGCGGTGGCCCGGGCCGCCTTGGCACGCCTTCTGGCCAACGGCGCGGACAGCAGCGAGAGGGCGAGGAAGACGCCGATGGCGAGGAGCACGATGGCGGCGCCGGAGGGCGCCTCCACGTAGTACGTGGTGACCGTGCCGGCCAGCGAGACGGTCAGGCTGATCCCGATGGCCAGGGCCAGGGTGGCCATGAACCCGCGGGTGAGCCGCTGGGCGGCCGCGACCGGGATCACCATCATGGCGCTGACCAGCAGCAGGCCCACGATCCGCATGGCGACGGTGACGGTGACCGCGGCGGTGACCGCGATCAGCAGGTTCAGCGCGCGCACCGGGAGACCGGTGACCTTGGCGAACTCCTCGTCCTGGCAGACGGCGAACAGCTGGCGCCGCAGGCCCACGGTGACCGCGATGACGAAGACCGCGAGCAGGGCGATGGCGGTGACGTCCTCGGGGGCGACCGTCGTGATCGAGCCGAACATGTAGCTGATCAGGTTGGCGGTGGAGCCGCCTGGCGCCATGTTGATGATCATGACACCGCCGGCCATGCCCCCGTAGAAGAGCACGGCCAGCGCGATGTCCCCGCTGGTGCGCCCGCGGGAGCGGATCAGCTCCATGCCGACCGCGCCGACGATCGCGACGAGGGTGGCCATCCACACCGGGCTGGACTGGAGGAAGAAGCCGAGGGCCACTCCGGTCATGGCCACGTGCCCGATGCCGTCGCCCATGACGGCCTGGCGGCGCTGCACGAGGTACGTGCCGATGGCGGGGGCGGTGATGCCGACCAGGGCGGCGGCGATCAGCGCCCGCTGCATGAAGGCGGGGGTCAGGAATTCCATCAGCTCAGCAGTCCCGTCCGGAGCGGCTCGGCGTCGTGGGCCGCGTGGGGGTGTACGTGGTCGTGGCCGGGCAGCGCGTGCTGGCCGACGGCCTCGGGGGGCGGCCCGTCGTGGACCACGCAGCCGTCGCGGAGCACGACGGCGCGGTCGATGAGGGGCTCCAGCGGGCCGAGCTCGTGGAGGACGAGCAGCACGGTGGTGCCGACGGCCACCTGCTGCCGCAGGGCGCTCGCCAGCACCTCCTGGTTGGCGAGGTCCACGCCCGCCATCGGCTCGTCCATGATCAGCAGTTCGGGCTCGACGGCGAGGGCGCGGGCGATCAACACCCGCTGGTGCTGGCCGCCGGAGAGGGCGTTCACCGAGGACTCGGCGTGCGGGAGCATGTCGACGAGCTCCAGGGCCCGGTCCACCGCGGCCCGGTCCGCCTTGCGCAGGAACCCGAAGCGGGTGCGGGCCAGCCGGCCGGCGGAGACCACCTCGCGGACGGTCGCGGGCACCCCGCCGGCGGCGGTGGTGCGCTGCGGTACGTAGCCGATCCGGGACCAGTCGCGGAAGCGCTTGAACGGGGTCCCGAACAGGGCGAGTTCGCCCCCGCTCAGCGGCACCTGGCCGACGACCGAGCGCACCGCGGTCGACTTGCCGGAGCCGTTGGCCCCGAGCAGGGCGACGACCTCGCCGCGCCGGACGGTGAGGTCGATGCCGCGCAGGACGGTGCGCGAACCGAGCGAGGCGGTGGCCCCGCGCAGGGATATGACGGTCCGGTCCGCCGCTGCGGGACCGTCCGGTCCGGGTGCCTGTGCGGGCAGGGTCGACTCCATGGCCTGCGCCTCCGTCACTGCTGTGGTGGTCACTTGGCGCCGAGCGCCTTTTCGAGGTTCTTGAGGTTGGACCGCATGACCTCGAAGTAGTCCTTGCCCTGGGACTTGTCGGAGATCCCCTCCAGGGGGTCCAGCACGTCCGTCTTGAGGCCGAGGTCCTCGGCGAGGGTGTCGGCGGTCTTGGGGCTGGCCAGGGTCTCGAAGAAGACGGTCGAGACCTTCTCCTTCTTCGCCAGCGCCTGGAGCTCCTTCATGCGGGCGGGGCTGGGCTCGGACTCGGGGTCCACGCCCGCGATGCCCTCCTGGTCCAGCCCGTAGCGCTCGGCGAGGTAGCCGAAGGCGGAGTGGGTGGTGATGAAGGTCTTGCCCGCGGTGTCCTTCAGGCCGTTCTTGAACTCGGTGTCCAGGGCGCCGAGCCGGGCGACCAGGTCCGCGGTGTTCTTCTCGTAGTCGGCGGCGTGGGCCGGGTCCGCCTTCTCGAAGGCCTTGCCGACCCCGCGGGCGATCTCCGCGTACTTCACCGGGTCCAGCCAGACGTGCGGGTCCTCGCCGGCCTCGCCGTGGTCGTGGCCGTGCCCGTCGCCCTCGGCGCCGTGCTCGTGGTCCTCCTCGCCGGCGAGGTGGTGGACCTCCATGGTGGTCAGCGCGGCGGCGTCGATCTTCGTCTCGGCCCCGGCCTGCTCCACGGCCTTGTCCACGGCCGGCTGGAGCGACTTCAGGTAGAGGACCACGTCCGACTCGTCGAGCCGGGCGGTCTGGCGGGGGGTGATCTCCAGGTCGTGGGGCTCGACTCCCGGCTTGGTCAGGGAGGAGACCGCGGTGTGCTCCCCGCCTATCTGCTCGGCGAGGAACTGGAGGGGGTAGAACGACGCGACCACGCTCAGCTTGCCGTCCGCCGAGCCGGCGGCGTTGGCTCCGGAGCAGGCGGTCAGGGCCGTCGCGCCGAGGGCGACTGCTCCGGCGAGGGCGGTGGCGGGTATGAGGCGTCGTACGTTCATGACAGTCATTTTCATCAAAAATGGAAACGATTGTCAAAAGCCCCGGCGTGCGCGCCTGCCTCGCGCGCGGTATAGAGGAACCGATTTGAAAGTGGGGGTGAGGGCGCCGGTACCCTGAGGCCTTCGCCGTTCATCCTCGTAATGAAGAGAGCACCGTGGCCGCCGACAAGATCGACACCATCGTCAGCCTCAGCAAGCGCCGTGGCTTCGTCTACCCGTGCAGCGAGATCTACGGCGGTCAGCGTGCCGCCTGGGACTACGGGCCGCTGGGTGTCGAGCTCAAGGAGAACATCAAGCGCCAGTGGTGGAAGGCGATGGTGACCTCCCGCGAGGACGTCGTCGGCATCGACTCCTCCGTGATCCTGGCGCCCGAGGTCTGGGTGGCCTCCGGTCACGTCGCGACCTTCTCGGACCCGCTGACCGAGTGCACCTCCTGCCACAAGCGCCACCGCGCCGACCACCTGGAGGAGGCGTACGAGGCCAAGCACGGCCGCCTCCCCGAGAACGGCCTCGCCGACGTCAACTGCCCCAACTGCGGCGTCAAGGGCCAGTTCACCGAGCCCAAGCAGTTCTCCGGCATGCTGGAGACCCACCTCGGCCCGACCCAGGACACCGGCTCCAAGGCGTACCTGCGCCCCGAGACCGCCCAGGGCATCTTCACCAACTTCGCCCAGGTGCAGCTGACCTCGCGCAAGAAGCCCCCGTTCGGCATCGCGCAGATGGGCAAGTCCTTCCGGAACGAGATCACTCCGGGCAACTTCATCTTCCGCACCCGCGAGTTCGAGCAGATGGAGATGGAGTTCTTCGTCAAGCCGGGCGAGGACGAGCAGTGGCAGGAGTACTGGATGCAGGAGCGGTGGAACTGGTACCGCGACCTCGGCATCCGCGAGGACAACATCCGCTGGTACGAGCACCCGAAGGAGAAGCTGTCCCACTACTCGAAGCGCACCGCCGACATCGAGTACCGCTTCAACTTCGGCGGCTCCGAGTTCTCCGAGCTCGAGGGCGTGGCCAACCGCACCGACTTCGACCTGAAGGCGCACTCCCAGGCCTCCGGCCAGGACCTGACGTACTTCGACCAGGAGGCCGGCGAGCGCTGGACCCCGTACGTCATCGAGCCGGCGGCCGGCGTCAACCGCGCCATGCTCGCCTTCATGCTCGACGCGTACATCGAGGACGAGGCCCCCAACGCCAAGGGCGTCATGGAGAAGCGCACCGTCATGCGCCTCGACCCGCGCCTGGCGCCGGTCAAGGTCGCGGTGCTGCCGCTGTCCCGCAACCCGCAGCTGTCCCCGAAGGCCAAGGGCCTCGCCGCCGACCTGCGCCGCAACTGGAACATCGAGTTCGACGACGCGGGCGCCATCGGCCGCCGCTACCGCCGTCAGGACGAGATCGGCACCCCGTTCTGCGTCACTGTCGACTTCGACACCCTGGACGACAACGCGGTGACCGTGCGCGAGCGCGACACCATGAAGCAGGAGCGCGTGTCCCTCGACCAGATCCAGGCCTACCTGGGTGCGCGTCTGATCGGCTGCTAGCAGCCGGTCGATCCGGAAGGCGATCCGGAACGGCGGAAAAGGCCGTGGCCCGTGTGCAGACGCGCACGGGCCACGGCCATTTCGGGTGCCAGGCGCCGGGTGCCGGGTGTCAGGAGGCGGCGGCGGACGCCGCGGCAGCGGCCTCGGCGGCGCGGGCCTCGCCCCGGGCCCGCGACCGCTTGCCGTACACGGCGGTCCACGCGGCCAGGGCGCCGAGCACCCCGTAGATCATGACCGGGCTCAGTGCCACCATGGTGTCGGTGTCCAGCGTGTAGGCGAGGGCGATGCGCACCAGGGCCTCGGCCACGTAGGCCACGCCCCACACGGTGGTCATCGTGATCATGGTGCGCCGGAAGCCCTCGAACTCCCACAGGCCGTTCCACCACGCCGTGCTCTCGGGAGTCCCGTCGGTGGCGAACTTGCGGCCGAAGTAGAACATCAGCGGACGCGGCGCCAGCAGGGTGCCCAGGCAGAGCAGCCCGAACAGCCCGGTGACCCCGGAGTCCTTGACGAGCAGCGCGCGCGCCGAATGCGTGCCGACCAGCGACACCACCGCCGTGATCACGATGAACACGAGGGTGACGAGGGCGAACTCGTCGAGCTTGCGCCGCCAGGCGACCATGACCGCGGTGTCGAGCACCGGCCAGGCGCTGCTGGCCAGCAGCGCACCGAACTCGCTCCACCCGTGGTCGACGAGTGCGTTGTACGTGAGGATCGGCGCCACGACGTTGAGGCCGATGGTCAGGACCCAGCCGATTGCGGCGGCGGGTCCGGAACGTGCGGGAGGCGCCGGGCGGGCCGGAGCGCTGGACATGCTTCCCCCTGAGAAGTGCCTGATGAATGGGGCAGGGGGCAACCTAGTGGGGGCACGGTCAGGGGCGCAGGCCCTTTTGCCCAAAATGATCGCCAAGGTGACCGGAAGCAGCAGCTCCGGCCGCCTCGGCCCCGCCGTCGGGCGGGGAGGCGGTCGGGCGGTGGGCGATCAGGCGCGCAGGCCGCGGAGGATCAGGGCGGCGACCGCTTCGAACTCCGCGTCGATCTCCGGGCGCCGCCATTCCGGGGCGTACTGCGGATCGTGGAAGCGGCCGCTGGCGTCGAAGACGGCGCGGGCCGCCGCCGGGACGTCCGGGGCCGTGAACTCGCCGGCCGCCGCGCCCTCCGCGATGATCCGGGCCAGCTGGGCGATCAGCTCGGTCAGGTGGGCGTCGACGACCCCGCTGTTCTCGGCGAGCAGCACGGTGTACGTGGCGAACAGCTCGGGGTCGTCGCCCGCCTTGTGCTTCTTGGCCTCGAACAGGGCGGCCAGCCAGTCGGCCAGCCGCTCGGCCGCCGGGCGGCCCGGCTCGGCGGCGATCCGCTCCAGGACCCCCACCGTGCGGCCGAGCCAGCGGTCGGTGACCGCCTCGCGCAGGGCCGCCTTCGAGGGGAAGTGCCGGTAGACGCTGCCGTGGCTGACCCCCAGGGCGCGGGCCACGTCCACCACGGTGGCCTTGCCCGGGCCGTAGCGGCGCAGCACCTCCTCGGTCGCTTCGAGGATGCGCTCGGGGGTCAGGGCTTCGGCGGCAGGCATGGAACGACGGTACCCGGCGCTCAGTGCTCGCTGTCGAGGTGGGCCATCTGGGCGGCCGGGTAGCGCTCGCCGGAGGCCGCGCCGGCCGGGACGGCCGCCTCGATCGCGGCGATGTCCCCGGCGTCGAGGACCAGGTCCATGGCACCGAGTGCCTCGGCCAGCCGGTCCCGGCGGCGGGCGCCGACCAGGGGCACGATGTCCTCGCCGCGGGAGAGCACCCAGGCGATGGCGGTCTGGGCCACGGAGACCCCCTTGGCGTCGGAGACCTTCCGCAGGGCCTCGACCAGGTCGAGGTTGCGGTGCAGGTTCTCGCCCTGGAAGCGCGGGCTCATGCCGCGGAAGTCCCCGGGGGCCAGCAGCCGGTCCCGGGTGAAGTGGCCGCTGATCAGGCCGCGGGAGAGCACTCCGTACGCCGTCACGCCGATGCCGAGCTCGCGGGCGGTGGGCAGGATCTCCGCCTCGATGCCGCGGGAGATCAGGGAGTACTCGATCTGCAGGTCGGCGATGGGGGCCACGGCGGCGGCCCGCCGCATGGTCTCGGCGCCCACCTCGGAGAGCCCGATGTGCCGGACGTGCCCGGCCTCGACGGCCTCGGCGATGGCGCCGACGGTCTCCTCGACCGGGACGTCCGGGTCCACCCGGGCGATCCGGTAGATGTCGATGTGGTCCCGGCCGAGCCGCTGGAGCGAGTAGGCCAGGAAGTTCTTCACGGCCTCGGGCCGGCCGTCGTAGCCGGTGAAACCGCCCTCGACGGTGCGCAGCGCGCCGAACTTCACGCTGGTCAGGGCCTGCTCGCGGGAGGCGGCGGGGGCGGTGCGCAGCGCCTCGTTGATGAGCAGCTCGTTGTGGCCCATGCCGTAGAAGTCGCCCGTGTCGAGCAGGGTGACCCCGGCTTCCAGGGCGGCGTGGATGGTCGCGATCGACTCGGCGCGGTCGGCCTCTCCGTAGAGGGCGGACATCCCCATGCAGCCGAGGCCGAGGGGGAAGACGGCGGGGCCGGTGGTGCCGAGGACGCGGGTGCGGTGAGTGGTCATGCGACAAGAATGGCATGACGGATGACAGATTTCAATTTTTGTCATTCGTGACCGTGGTGGAGGTGTGGGGTTGGGGGAAGGACACGGTCGGGAGGGCGGGGCGGCGGTCGGTTCAGGTCCGGGCGGCCGGTGCGGTTCCCGCCGACCCCGGCCCCGGCCCCGGTGCCGCCAGGGCCCGTGCGGTGCGTTCCGCGGTGGCCCGGGCCCAGGGGCCGCTGGTGGCCGCACCCACCCCGAGCACCGCCAGCCCGCAGCCGGCGATGATCCACCAGCCCGGGCGGGCGGCCTCGGCGTACGGGGCGCCGGTCAGGCCGGAGGCCAGCACCGCGCCGATCACCGCCACGCCCAGGGCGGTCCCGGTCTGCCGGCTCGTGGAGGCCACGGCCGCCGCCACCCCGGCCTGGGCGCGCGGCATCCCGGACACCGCCGTATGGGTGATCGGCGCGTTGACCAGGCCGAAGCCCAGCCCGAAGAGGACGTAGCCGGTGAACAGCAGCGCCGTGCCCGACCCGGGCGGGGCGAGGGCGAACAGCAGCCCGCTGGCGCCCATCGCCAGGCCCGCGGCCAGCAGCGGCAGCCGCGGCCCGCGGCTGCCGACCAGCCGGCCGGACAGCGGCGCCACCACGAAGGTCAGCGCGGCCATCGGGAGCATCCAGAGCCCGGCGTGCAGGGCGTCGAGCCCGCGGACGTCCTGGAGGTAGAGGGTGTTGAGGAAGAGGAACCCGGACAGGGCGGCGAACGCGCAGATCGCGATGACGACGGCGCCGGCGAACGGGGCGCTGCCGAAGAACCGCGGGTCGATCAGCGGCTCCGGGTGCCGCCGCTCGTACCGAAGCAGGACCCCGAGGGCGGCCGCAGCCACCGCCGCGCAGCCGAGCACCGCCAGCGAGGTCCAGCCCGCCGCCGGCGCCTCGATGATCCCGTACGTCAGGGAGCCGAGCAGGGCCACGACCAGGAGCTGCCCGGCCGGGTCGGGGCGGCGCGGCCGGTCGGCCCGGGACTCGGGCACGTACCGCAGGGTCAGGGCCAGGGCGAGCAGGCCGACGGGCAGGTTCATCCAGAACACCGCGCGCCAGCCGACCGAGTCCACCAGCAGGCCGCCGACCAGCGGGCCCGCGGCCATGGAGAGGCCCACGACCCCGCCCCAGACTCCGATGGCGCGGGCCCGCTCCCGGGGGTCGGTGAAGGTGTTCGCGATGATCGACATCGCCACGGGGTTCAGCATCGAGCCGCCCACCGCCTGGACCACGCGGAAGGCGATCAGCCAGCCGAGGCCGGGCGCCAGCGAGCAGAGCGCCGAGCCGGCGGTGAAGAGGACCAGGCCCGCGGCGAACACCCGGCGGCGCCCGATCCGGTCGGCCGTGGCGCCGGCGAGCATCAGCAGCGAGGCGAGGGTCAGCGTGTACGCGTCGATGGTCCACTGCAGGCCCGCGACCGAGGCGTGCAGCTCTCGGCGCATCACGGGCAGGGCCACGTTCAGGGCCGTGGTGTCCAGGCTGACGATCAGCAGGCTCATGCAGCAGATCGCCAGCACCAGTACGCGCCGCCGGGGGCCGGGCTCGGACATGTCTCGATAGTACGCCTAACTAATGGTTCGAGTGCCGAATGGGCGACAATGGGGGGATGACCACGCTCCCCGCCGCCCTGCAGATCGGCCCGCACACCGTGCAGCCGCCGGTGGTGCTCGCGCCCATGGCCGGTATCACCAACGCTCCCTTCCGCACCCTCTGCCGCGAGTTCAGCGGCGGGAAGGGGCTGTTCGTGAGCGAGATGATCACCACCCGGGCGCTGGTCGAGCGCAACGACAAGACCATGCAGCTGATCCACTTCGACGCGTCCGAGACCCCGCGCTCGATCCAGCTCTACGGAGTGGACCCGGTCACCGTCGGCAAGGCCGTGCGGATGATCGTCGAGGAGGACCGGGCCGACCACATCGACCTGAACTTCGGCTGCCCCGTCCCCAAGGTCACCCGCAAGGGCGGCGGCTCGGCCCTGCCGTACAAGCGGAACCTGCTGCGGGCCATCCTGCGCGAGGCCGTGGCCGGCGCCGGGGACCTGCCGGTGACGATGAAGATGCGCAAGGGCATCGACGACGACCACCTCACCTACCTCGATGCCGGCCGGATCGCCGTCGAGGAGGGGGTCACCGCGATCGCCCTGCACGGGCGCACCACCGCCCAGCACTACGGCGGCACCGCCGACTGGGAGGCCATCGCCCGGCTAAAGGAGCACGTGCCGGAGATCCCCGTGCTCGGCAACGGGGACATCTGGTGCGCCGAGGACGCCCTGCGGATGGTCCGGGAGACCGGGTGCGACGGCGTGGTGGTCGGGCGCGGCTGCCTGGGCCGGCCGTGGCTCTTCAACGACCTGGTGGCGGCCTTCGAGGGCCGGCCGCAGGACTACACCGCCCCCGGGCTGCGCGAGGTCGCGGACGTCATGGTGCGCCACGCGACGCTGCTGGGGGAGTGGATCGGCGACGAGGCCCGCGGCGTGATCGACTTCCGTAAGCACGTGGCCTGGTACCTCAAGGGCTTCTCGGTGGGCTCCGAGATGCGCAAGAAGCTGGCCGTGGCCTCCTCCCTGGACGAACTGCGCGCTCATCTGAGCGAGCTGGACCTGGACCAGCCCTGGCCCGAGGGCGCGGACGGCCCGCGCGGCCGGACGTCCGGAAACAACCGGGTTGTCCTCCCGGAGGGCTGGCTCAAGGATCCGTACGACTGCGCCGGGGTGAGCGAAGAAGCCGAACTGGACACGTCCGGGGGCTGAACAACGGGCGTGATATGCGCCACGCATGCGAGGGGTTGCGCTCAGATGAGCGCAAAAATCGCGGATGCACTTCTCAAAGGGTGGCACTGGGTGCCACCCTTTGAGCGTTCAAGAGTTGAACGCAAATGGATCGATGATCGCTCATCTGAGCGTAAACAAGCCGAAGCGAGCGCCTCTCCCTTCGGGAGGTGAATGCTCTTCGGAGGTTCTGGCTACCGTGCAGTCACTTTCGATCCGCTGGCGGACGGGTGGTTGAAGCCGTACGACGACCAAGTGGGCGTACCGAGATGCCTTCGATCTGGGTATGTTCCTCGCCGTCAGGGCAGCCACCGAGTCCTCGAGGAGTCGAGACCCGTGTCGGAAAACAAAGATCAGAAGTTCGTCTACGACTTCACCGAGGGCAACCGCGACCTCAAGGACCTTCTCGGCGGCAAGGGTGCCAACCTCGCCGAGATGACCAACCTGGGTCTGCCGGTGCCCCCCGGCTTCACCATCACCACCGAGGCCTGCAAGGTCTACCTCGAGAGCGGCGAGGCCCCGGCCGAGCTGCGCGACGAGGTCAGTGCGCACCTGGTCGCCCTCGAGGCGAAGATGGGCAAGAAGCTCGGCCAGTCGGACGACCCGCTGCTGGTCTCCGTCCGCTCCGGCGCCAAGTTCTCGATGCCGGGCATGATGGACACGGTGCTCAACATCGGCCTCTCCGACGAGTCGGTCCAGGGCCTGGCCGCGCAGGCCGGCAACGAGCGCTTCGCCTGGGACTCGTACCGCCGCCTGATCCAGATGTTCGGCAAGACCGTGCTGGGCGTGGACGGCGAGCTCTTCGAGGAGGCCCTCGAGGAGGCCAAGGCCGCGAAGAAGATCACCGTCGACACCGACCTCGACGCCGCCGACCTCAAGAAGATCGTCAAGACCTTCAAGAAGATCGTCGCCAAGGAGACGGGCCGAGAGTTCCCGCAGGACCCGCGCGAGCAGATGGACCTGGCCGTCACGGCCGTCTTCGACTCGTGGAACGGCGACCGCGCCAAGCTGTACCGCCGCCAGGAGCGCATCCCGGGCGACCTCGGCACCGCCGTCAACATCTGCTCCATGGTCTTCGGCAACCTCGGCCCGGACTCCGGCACCGGCGTCGCCTTCACCCGCGACCCCGCCAGCGGCCACCAGGGCGTCTACGGCGACTACCTGCAGAACGCGCAGGGCGAGGACGTGGTGGCGGGCATCCGCAACACCGTCCCGCTGGCCGACCTGGAGCAGCTGGACAAGAAGTCCTACGACCAGCTCATGGGCATCATGGAGACGCTCGAAACGCACTACAAGGACCTGTGCGACATCGAGTTCACCATCGAGCGCGGCCAGCTGTGGATGCTCCAGACCCGCGTCGGCAAGCGCACCGCCGGCGCCGCCTTCCGCATCGCCACCCAGCTCGTGGACCAGGGCCTGATCGACGAGGCCGAGGCCCTCCAGCGCGTCAACGGCGCCCAGCTGGCCCAGCTGATGTTCCCCCGCTTCGACGAGGACGCGAAGGTCACCCTGCTGGGCCGCGGCATCGCCGCCTCCCCGGGCGCGGCCGTCGGCAAGGCCGTCTTCGACTCGTACACGGCCGTCAAGTGGTCCCGCTCCGGCGAGAAGGTCATCCTGATCCGCCGTGAGACCAACCCCGACGACCTCGACGGCATGATCGCCTCCGAGGGCATCCTGACCTCGCGCGGCGGCAAGACCTCGCACGCCGCCGTCGTCGCCCGCGGCATGGGCAAGACCTGTGTCTGCGGCGCCGAGGAGCTGGACGTCGACACCAAGCGCCGCCGCATGACCACGTCCTCCGGACAGGTCATCGAGGAGGGCGACGTCGTCTCCATCGACGGCTCCACCGGCAAGGTCTACCTCGGCGAGGTGCCCGTCGTGCCCTCCCCGGTCGTCGAGTACTTCGAGGGCCGCATGCACGCCGGCGCCGACGACGCCGACGAGCTCGTGCAGGCCGTGCACCGGATCATGGCGTACGCCGACCGCGTCCGCCGCCTGCGGGTGCGCGCCAACGCCGACAACGCCGAGGACGCGATGCGCGCCCGCCGCTTCGGCGCCCAGGGCATCGGCCTGTGCCGCACCGAGCACATGTTCCTCGGCGAGCGCCGCGAGCTGGTCGAGCGCCTGATCCTCGCCGACGCCGAGGAGGAGCGCGAGGCGGCACTCAGTGCCCTCCTGCCGCTCCAGAAGAAGGACTTCGTCGAGCTCTTCGAGGCGATGGACGGGCTGCCCGTCACGGTCCGCCTGCTGGACCCGCCGCTGCACGAGTTCCTGCCCGACATCACCGAGCTCTCGGTGCGCGTCGCCCTCGCCGAGGCCCGCAAGGACCACAACGAGAACGACCTGCGCCTGCTCCAGGCCGTGCACAAGCTGCACGAGCAGAACCCGATGCTGGGTCTGCGCGGCGTCCGCCTCGGCCTGGTCATCCCCGGCCTGTTCGCCATGCAGGTCCGGGCGATCGCCGAGGCCGCGGCCGAGCGCAAGAACGCCAAGGGCGACCCGCGCGCCGAGATCATGATCCCGCTCGTGGGCACCGTCCAGGAGCTGGAGATCGTCCGCGAGGAGGCCGACGCGGTCATCGCCGAGATCGAGGCCGCCACCGGCACCAGCCTCAAGCTGAGCATCGGCACCATGATCGAGCTGCCCCGGGCCGCGCTGACCGCCGCCCAGATCGCCGAGGCCGCGCAGTTCTTCTCCTTCGGCACGAACGACCTGACCCAGACGGTGTGGGGCTTCTCCCGCGACGACGTCGAGGCCAGCTTCTTCACCGCGTACCTGGAGAAGGGCATCTTCGGGGTCTCCCCGTTCGAGACCATCGACAAGGACGGCGTGGGCTCCCTCGTCCGCCACGCGGTCAAGCAGGGCCGGGCCACCCGCCCCGACCTGAAGCTCGGCGTCTGCGGCGAGCACGGCGGCGACCCCGAGTCGGTGCACTTCTTCCACGAGGTCGGCCTCGACTACGTCTCCTGCTCGCCCTTCCGGATCCCGGTGGCGCGCCTGGAGGCCGGCCGCGCCGCCGCCGAGGCCAAGGGAAGCGACAGCCGCTGATCCCGGGCCCGCCCCCAGTCCGCGCCCTCCCCCGGGGACCCTGACCCCCTGGGGAGGGGCGCACCCAACCCGGAACCGTCGTCGGCACCCTCATGCCGGCGGCGGTTCCGTCACGTCCGGGTCCGCCGCATGCGGGTGCGGCAGAGGTGCAGCGGTTCCGCGCGGACGGCCCTGCCGGGCCGATCAATGAGAAACGGGAATTGAACACCAGCAGGCGGCGGACGGATCCCCACCCGCCCGCCGCCTCCTGTCAATCTGCCGGACACGTCGGCGCTTCCCAGGTCGACCGACCGCCAGGCTCCGCAAAGCCCCCCACGGCCTTCGCGGAGCGTTTCCGGTCGCCCCGGAGTGTGCCCGGCGGAGTACAGCATTTCGCTTGTCACGCCCCTGCCGAAAGGGGTTTCAACTGTGGCCGAAAGGGCGTGGTCACGTCGCGTGACGGTGTGCATACTCGTGGGGCGGGGGGATTGCGGTTGCACAGGTGGGGGTTCGGTGCTGCGTATCCATTTCACTGGAGTGGACCTGGCACGGGTGCGGATGGCGGGAAGACCCGATGCGTTGTGGGAAACGATTCTGAGTTTCCATCGATTAAGAGACCGGCGGGATGTCCGACTGTTCGGTGAATGGCGTACGGAAACACGTACCCGGTTGAATGGTGAAACACGCCTCCTGGGCGCGCTGATACCTACCCGTGGGTATTTCCCGGACTTTCTGACCCCCGGCGAGGGGCAGTACGGCATGGACCTCGGGCTCGACGCGCTCATGGGGACGCGCTCCCACCGGATCCGCCGCGAGGCGGCCCTCGTGGCGGGCAGCGGGCAGCCGGTGCCGCCCCGGATACGGGAGTTCGCCGAGGGCGGGCCCGAGCAGCTGGGCCGGCTCGTCACCGAGCTGCGGCGGTACCACCGGGCGGCCGTGGAGCCGTACTGGACGCACATCCAGGCGCAGATCGAGGCCGAGCGGGCCGCCCGCGGCCGCGCCCTGCTCGACGGGGGCGCGGACGAACTCCTGGCCTCCCTGCCGCCGATGATGCGGTGGCGGGCCCCGGTCCTGGAGTGCGACTACCCCGTGGACCGGGACGTCCGGCTGCGCGGGCGGGGGCTGCTGCTCCAGCCCTCGTTCTTCTGCCGGCGCACCGCGGTGACCCTCCAGGACCCCGAGCTGCCGCCCGTGCTGGTCTACCCTGCCGCCGCGGAGCTCGCCACCGCCCACCGCGGGACCGAGTACGCGCGGCCGGAGGAGCACCGGCAGCGGACCCTCGGGAAGCTGGTCGGGCACACCCGCTCGGTCGTGCTGCGCGCCATAGGGGACGGGGCCACGACCAGCGAGCTGGCCCGCCGGGCAGGGGTCTCCCTGGCCTCGGCCAGCCAGCACGCCTGCGTGATGCGCGAGGCGGGCCTGGTGACCACCCTGCGGCACGGCAACGCCGTCCTGCACACGGTCACCCCCCTGGGCGCGGCCCTGCTGCGCGGCGGCGCGGTCGCCTCCTGAGCGGCCGCCCCGCCACCGGGGCGCCGGTGGCGGAAGGCGGCTGCGGACCGCACGAAGGCCCCCGGCCGGGACGAGTTCCCGGCCGGGGGCCTTCGTACCCGCTCAGGTGCGGAACGGGCCCGTCACCTCGTAGGTGATGCCGCCCGAGGAACTGCCGCTCGTGCCGCGCTGGCTGGAGAAGTACAGCCGGTTGCCCGCGGGGGAGAAGGCCGGGCCGGTGATCTCCGAGGAGGACTGGCCGGTGACCCGCAGGAAGGGGGCCACCACGTCGTCCGGGGTGATCACGCAGATCTCCATGTTGCCGCCGTCCTCGGCCACGTACAGGTCCCCGAAGGTGGAGCCGGTGACGTTGTCCACGCCGGTCAGCGGTGCGCCGCCGCCCACCACGAGGGAGTCGTCGTAGGCGAGCTCGTACGTGCCGTTCGCCAGGTTGACCTGCCAGACCCGGTTGTCGCCCTTGGTGGTGAACCAGACCGTGTCGTTCGCGTAGTGGCAGCCCTCGCCGCCGTTGAAGCGCTTGGCCCCGGACACCTGGTTGCGGGTGGCGGTGGGGGAGCCGTCCGGGTCCGGGACCGTCTGCCAGGTGAAGGAGCCCGAGGCGGCGGTGCCGGCCTTGAGCACCTGGAGGGTGCCGGCGGAGAGGTTGCCCCAGGTGGTGGGCAGGAAGCGGTAGAAGCAGCCGTCCGTCTCGTCCTCGGTCAGGTAGACCGCCTGCCGCACCGGGTCGGCGGCCGCGGCCTCGTGCTTGAACCTGCCGAGCGCCGGCCGCTGCACGGCCGCGTTCACGCCCCACGGGTCGGTCTCGTAGACGAAGCCGAGGCTCACCTCCTCGCAGGACAGCCAGGTGTTCCAGGGGGTCTTGCCGCCGGCGCAGTTCTGCCGGGTGTTCGACAGGACCCGGTAGGCGCCGGTGATCGTGCCCGAGGAGTTGAACTTCACCGCGCTCGCGCCGCCCGAGGGGTTGATCTCGGAGTTGGAGACGTAGATCCAGCCCGATCCGTCGGCGAAGCAGGCGCCGCCGTCCGGGGCGCTGTGCCAGGCGTACGAGGTCCCGGCGACGGTCTGGCCGGAGCGGGCGACCACCCGGCTGGTGAAGCCGGCCGGCAGCATGATCCCGTTGGCGTCGGCCGCGCCGAGGGCCCCGTACGGGCCCGGGCCGGGCTGGGCGGGGGCGGCGTAGGCCGCGCCGCGCATCAGGGAGCCGCCGAAGGCGGCGGCCGAGGTGCCGATCACGGCTCCGCGCAGGAAGGTGCGACGTTCCACGGTCACTCCAGGGGGAGGGCGGGCCCCTGCGCACCGGCCGGTCCGCAGGGGTCGAGCGCCGAGGAAACTAGGCGCGCCGCGTGGCCTCCGGGGCAACGCGGCGTGTCGGGACGGGGACCGCCGCCGGTCGGCCCGGGGGAAAGCCCTGGCCAACGCTCCGGCCTTCGCCCCCGGCGAGCCGGGGGTGCGCCGACCGAGGCGGCGAAAAAAGTTCGAAGGAACCTTCGGAGGGCCGATGAGTTCCGGACCGGCCCGCGGTCTACCTTCTCGCAAGGAGCACACAGCACCGAGAGAGACGTGAGCACGATGTCCGCAACCATGATCTTCGTGAACCTGCCGGTCAAGGACCTGGAGGCCGCCAAGGCCTTCTGGGGCAAGGTGGGCTACTCCTTCAACCCCGAGTTCAGCGACGAGACCGCGGCCTGCATGGTCATCAGCGACACGATCTTCGCCATGCTCCTGACCGAGCCGAAGTTCAAGCAGTTCACCGGCAAGGAGATCGCGGACGCCACCCGCACCACCGAGGCCATCCTCGCGCTGAGCGCCGGGAGCCGGGAAGCGGTGGACGAGCTGGCCGACGCGGCCCTCGCCGCCGGCGGCACCGAGACCCGGCCCGCCGACGACTACGGGTTCATGTACTCCCGCTCCTTCGGCGACCTCGACGGCCACCTCTGGGAGGTCGTCTGGATGGACCCGGCCGGGGCCGGGGCCCAGGGCTGAGCCGCCGGGCTCCTCAGACCGCGGTCGGCGCCGGCGCGGTGGCGGTGCGCACCCGGTAGGTGGGCACCGCCACCCCGTCGTCGTCCAGGCAGCGCCCCGACTCCAGGTCGAAGCGCTGCTTGAGCAGCGGGGAGGCCACGAAGGGCCGCCCCGAGGCCGAGCCCAGCAGGCCCCGGGAGAGCACCTGGGCCCCGGTGAAGGGGTCCTGGTTGCCGATGGCGTACGGGCGGCCGGCCCGGTCGAGGAAGACCGCGGCCTGGCTCCCGTCGGGCAGCAGCGCGGCCACCCCGCGGCCGGGGACCAGCGCGGCCACCTCGCACACCGTCAGCCAGGAGCCGTCCAGGCACAGTTCGAGGGTCTCGGGCATCATCGTGCGGAGCTTCCTTCCAGGGGGCGGCGGTCCGCGGGAGCCGCGGGGCGGATGTCGAGCAGCGCGAGATCGGGCTTGACCTGGTCGCGCTCGGGGACGAACCGCACCGACGGGTCCGGCGCGCCGGGCGCGTTCACGAAGGACACGAACCGGCGCAGCCGCTCCGGGTCCTCCAGGGTCTCGGCCCATTCGTCGCGGTAATGCGCCACGTGGTCGGCCATCATCGATTCGAGTTCTCCGCACAGCCCCAGGGAATCGTGGACGATCACGTCCCTGAGGTGGCCGAGCCCGCCTTCGAGGCGTTCCAGCCACGTGGACGTGCGCTCCAGCCGGTCGGCGGTGCGGATGTAGAACATCAGGAAACGGTCGATGAGACGGACGAGTTCCGTGTCGGACAGGTCCTGGGCGAGCAGATCGGCATGGCGCGGAGTGGCCCCGCCGTTGCCCCCGACGTACAAGTTCCAGCCATTCGCCGTGGCGATGACCCCGAAGTCCTTGCTCTGTGCCTCCGCGCACTCGCGGGCGCAGCCGGACACCGCCGACTTCAGCTTGTGCGGGGCCCGCAGCCCGCGGTAGCGCAGCTCCAGCTCGATCGCCATCCGCACGCTGTCCTGGACCCCGTACCGGCACCAGGTCTGCCCCACACAGGACTTCACCGTCCGCAGCGCCTTGCCGTACGCGTGCCCCGACTCGAAGCCCGCGTCCACCAGCCGGGCCCAGATCGCGGGCAGCTGCTCCACCCGGGCGCCGAACAGGTCGATCCGCTGGCCGCCGGTGATCTTCGTGTAGAGCCCGTAGTCGCGGGCCACCTCGCCGATCACGATCAGCTTGTCGGGGGTGATCTCCCCGCCGGGGATCCGCGGCACCACCGAGTACGAGCCGTTGCGCTGCATGTTCGCGAGGAAGTGGTCGTTGGTGTCCTGCAGGGCGGCCTGCTCCCCGTCGAGCACGTAGCCCCCGGCACCGATCGTGGGCGCGAGCGAGGCGATGATCGAACCCACGGCCGGCTTGCAGACCTCGCATCCGTCGCCGCCGCGGGCCCCCGGCCGGCCGTGGCTGTCCAGCAGGGCGGCGAACGAGGTCAGGCGCAGCGTGCGGACGATCTCGTACAGCTCGGCGCGGGTGTGCGGGAAGCAGCCGCACAGGCCCTTGTCCCCGGCGGCCGGCAGCAGCTGCCCGATCACCTTCACGCAGGAGCCGCAGCCGGTGCCCGCCCTGGTGCACTTCTTGACCTCGGGCAGGGTCGCACAGGCGGTGATGGCCTTCTTCGTGACGTTGTGGCAGGAGCAGACGACGGCGTCGTCGGGCAGCGCGGCGGGGCCGAGCGACACCGGCGCCCCGACCCCGGCCGGCAGCACCAGCTGCTCGGGGGAGGCGGGCGGCACCGTGCCGGTCAGCGGGCGCAGCAGCCCGTACGCCTCGGCCTCGCCGACGAGGACCCCGCCGAGCAGGGTGCCGTCGCTGCCGATCACCAGCTTCTTGTAGACACCGGAGCGGGAGTCGGAGTACACCACGTCGAGGCAGCCCTCGGCGGTCCCGTGCGCGTCGCCGAAGGAGGCCACGTCCACGCCGAGCAGCTTCAGCTTCGTGGACAGGTCCGCCCCGGTGAAGGTGCGCTCCCCGGCGGGACCCGCCAGGTCGGCCGCGGCCGTCTGGGCCATCTCGTAGCCGGGGGCCACCAGGCCGTAGACCCGGCCGTCGGCCGCGAGGGCGCACTCGCCGATCGCGTAGACGTGCGGGTCGGAGGTGCGGCAGTGCGCGTCCACGACGATGCCGCCGCGCTCGCCCACCTCCAGGCCGGCCGCCCGGGCCAGCTGGTCGCGGGGGCGGACGCCGGCGGAGAAGACGACCAGCTCGGTGTCCACGGCGGTGCCGTCCGACAGCAGCATCCCGCTGACCGAGCCGTCCTCCCCGGTGACGACCTCCTGGGTGCCGGTGCCGGTGTGGACGGTCAGGCCCATGGACTCGATGGTGCGGAGCAGGGCCGCGCCGCCGCCCTCGTCCACCTGCACGGGCATCAGCCGGGGCGCGAACTCGACGATCCGGGTCTCCAGGCCGAGCCCCTGGAGGGCGCCCGCGGCCTCCAGCCCGAGCAGCCCGCCGCCGACGACCGCGCCGCGGGTGCGGCCCCTGGCGTACTCCTCGATGGCCAGCAGGTCCTCGATGGTGCGGTAGACGAAGCAGCCGGGGGCGTCCCTGCCGGGCACCGGGGGCACGAACGGGAAGGAGCCGGTGGCCAGTACGAGCGTGTCGTAGCCGAAGACCCGCCCGGACCGGGCCGTCACGGTACGGGCCGTGCGGTCGATGCGCTCGGCGGGGTCCCCGAGGTGCAGCTCGATCCCGTGCTCGGCCATGAACCCGGCCGGGGTCAGGGACAGGTCCTCGGGGGTGCTGCCGGAGAAGTACGAGGTCAGGTGGACGCGGTCGTACGCGGGGCGGGGCTCCTCGCCCAGCACGACGATCCGGTGGGTGCGGCCGGTCACGCCGTGTTCGGTGAGCGCTTCGAGGTAGCGCTGACCGACCATGCCGTGCCCGATGAGCACGATCGTCGGGGGGTTGGTCATGTCAGGAGCCTCCGTCGTCGGTGAGCAGGTGGAGCAGCGGATTCCGTGGGGAATCCGGAAGCGGTTCGTCGCCCTCCCAGGCGCGGGCGAGGGCGCCCACGGCGGAGAGCTCGCCGAGCAGCACCCCGCCCACCAGGCGGTCGCCGCGGACGACGACCTTCCGGTAGGTGCTGCGGGTGGCGTCGGCCAGGCGGAGCACGTCGTCGCCCGGCTGCGGGGTGGGCTCGCCGAAGGCGGCCAGGTCCAGGGGGCGTTCGCCGGCGGCGAGGGTGAGGCGGGTCAGGGCGCGGGTGCCGGTGTAGCGGGGGGCGGTGCGGGCGCGGGCGCCGGTGCCGGGACGGGCGCCGGGACCGGTGCGGGCCCGGGTGCCCGATCCGATCAGCTCGGCCAGGACGTCGGCCTGTTCCAGCGCCGGGCCGGCCAGCCCGTACACCCGGCCCTCGTGCTCGGCGCAGTCGCCGATGGCGTGGATGCGCGGGTCGGTGGTGCGCAGCTCGTCGTCGACGACCACGCCCTTGCGGACGGCGAGCCCCGCGGCCCGGGCCAGGCCGGTCCGCGGCCGCACCCCGCAGGCCAGCACGACCAGGTCGGCGTCCAGGCGCAGCCCGTTGGCGAGCTCGACTCCCGTCACCCGGCGGGGGGCCGGGGCGGTCAGCAGGCCGCGGACCCGGCACTCGGTGTGCACCTCCACGCCCAGTCCGGCCACGTGCTCCCGGAGCAAGGCCGAGGCGCCCTCGTCGAGCTGCCTCTCCATCAGCCGGTCGCCCTGCTGGGCCAGGACCACCTCGCCGCCCGGACCGGCCCGCTCGGCGAGGGCGCGGGCCGCGGAGACCCCGAGCAGGCCGCCGCCGACGACCACCGCGCGCAGCCCGGGCCGGGCCTGCGCCGACAGCGCGAGGCAGTCGGCCATCGTGCGGAACGGGTGCACCCCGTCCGGCAGGTCCCGGCCCTCCGGCTCGAACAGGCCGCGCAGCGGGGGCAGGACCGGGTTGGAGCCGGTGGCCAGCACGAGCGTGTCGTACGGCTCGGCGGAACCGTCGTCGCACTGCACGGTCCGGTTCCCGCGGTCGATGCGCACCGCCCGGACACCGCGGCGCAGCACCGGGCCGGGGTCCGGGAGGGCCGCGACCTCGGGGCCGTAGCGGCCCGCGAGGACCTCGGCGAGCAGCACCCGGTTGTACGGGGCGTGCGGCTCTTCGCCGAGTACGGTCACGGAGGCGGCCGGGCCGAGGCGCTGGGCGAGGCGCAGCCCGGCCAGTCCGCCGCCGATCACCACCACACGCTGTTGCGAGGTCATACCAGCGAGGGTGCGGGCGGGCTGTTTCCCGCGGGCATCCCTCCTGTTTCCCCGGGGGAACGCTGCCCTCACCCGGCGGGGCGGGGGCTGTGAGCGGGGGCGGGGCGGGGGGCGTGGTGCGCCGCGCGGCGGCAGGGGCGGGACGGCGCGGGTCGGCGCGGGTCGGACCCGGGGCCGGGCGGGTCAGTAGGTGCCGGTCAGGTGGGCGAACACCACCACGTTGCCCCGGTAGCCGGTGCGCTCGGAGAAGCCGCCCCCGCAGGTGATCACGCGCAGCTCGGCGCGCGAGGACGGGCCGTACACCTTCCGGTCGGGGAAGCGCCGGGCGTCGTACACCTCGACGGCGTGCACCGTGAACACCGCGGTACGGCCGTCCTGCCGCGCCACCTCGATCGCCGCGCCCCGGCGCAGCGCGCCGAGCTCGTAGAAGACCGCGCGGCCCTTGGCGTGGTCCACGTGCCCGGCGACGATCGCGGTGCCGGTGGCGCCCGGTGCCGTGCCGTCCCGGTACCAGCCGGCCAGGTCGCGGCGCTCCGGGGGCGGCACCTCCAGCCGGCCGTCCGGCTGGAGGCCGAGCCCGGTCAGCGGGGCGTCCACGCGGATGGCGGGAATCCTGATCCGCCGGGGCGGCGAGGGCGGCAGCGGGGCGAGGTCCCGGCCGGCGGGGCCGACCCGGCCGGGCGGGGTGCCGGCGGCCGCCGGGGGCCGGGTGTCCGCTGCGGCCGCCGGGGCTTCGGCGGCTTCGGCGGATTCCGCGGCGGCGAAGGACTCGGCGGCGGCGGGCTGCGGGGGTTCCTCCCGGCCGCCGCCCAGTCCGATGCCGATCAGCCAGATTCCGGTGCAGGCGGCGAGGGCCACGATCCCGCCGTGGCGGGCGGTGCGCTTCTCGCCGGTCATGGGGGCGACCCCCTAGGTCTGACGGGTCGGGTGGGTCGGGTGGGTCGGGTGGGCGGCGGGCGGGGCGGTGGTGCGGCCGGCCCCGTCCGCCGGGGCGCGGTCGGCGCCCGTTCGGGGGAGGACGGCCGTCGCCCGCCGCCACGAGCGGGGACCTCGCGGGGCGGGCGACGGGGACGGTACCTGCGGACCGGGGAGTCCGTCAGGCCTGTGCGCCGCTCGCCCGGCGCCGCAGGATCCAGGTACCGCCGACGGCGGCCGCGGCCAGCAGGGCCGCTCCCGCCGCGATCGTGACGGGGTCGGCGGTGTCCCTCGTACCGCCGCCCACGCCGGTCTGCACGTGGCCTTGGGGGCCGCGTCCGGTCACGGTCACATCGCCGGTGGCGAACGTGCCGTCGGCGCAGGTGACCCCGATGCCGTAGGTGCCGGGGGAGGTGTCCGGGGCGATCCGGAACCGCCCGGCCACGGTGTCCCCGGCCCCGCCGTGCCCGGGTGCCAGCCGGAACCGGCCGCCGCCCACGGTGGTGGCGTCCCCGTCGGCCTGGCCGTCGCGCCCGCAGGCCGAAGTGCTCGCCGTCACCGTCTCGCCGGGCGCCGCCGAGCGGGGGCTCAGCTCCAGCGGAGCGAAGTCCCCCGCCGCCGCGAACGCGACCGCCGGCACCGGGCCCAGCCCCAGCAGGAGCGCGGCCAGGATGCCGGTCGGCAGGAATGCGGTGCGGCGGGGCATGCGGGGTCCTCCGGAGGTCGGGCCGGTGCGGCACGGACCACGGCCGGCGGCCGGGAGCTGCCCCCCGTCCGAAGCCGGTGCCCGTGCCTCCGAGCTAAGGCCCGGCACGGCCTCCGCGCCTTCCGGCAGACCACCGGATCCGCCCCACCCGCCGCCCGTTCGCCCCCCGGCCCGCCCGTTTCCCCACGTCAACGCGTCGCCAACTTTCTCCGCGGCATCCGGGCCCCTCCGGCCCGTCCGGGTGACGCCCGCCCCGACCGCCCACCCCCGCACGGCCCTCGCCTCGCCGCGCGCCCCCACGGCACGCTGCCGAGACCGGGCGCCCCGGCGCCCTCGTCCAGCACCCGAAACCGCCTCCTGAGCCCCCGGCTCGTCCTGCCCCCCACACCCGCCCCCTTCGCCCCCCCGCACCCGCCCGGCCCGCCACCCCGCTGCCCGGCAGGCCCGGCCCGGCCCGCCTGCTCTGCCTGCCCGGCGAGGTCCGGTCCGGCCAGGCCCCGCCCGGCAGGGTCCGGTCCCGGGCAGGGGGACGGTCCGGCCTGGCGAGGTCCGGTCCGGTCCGGCCAGGCCCCCTCCGGCCCCGGACCGCGGCCGGACGACCGACCGCAGGCCCCCTCCGTCACGGCCGCCGGGAGGATGGGGGACAGCGGCGCATACGATGCGCCCGCACACGTCGTTCGGGACGTTCGGCCGGGCCGGACCTCCCGTTGCATCCGAGGGAGGCACCCCGTGACATCGGTCGATCGGCCATCTCCGCCCGCCCCCGCCGGCCCCGCCGTCCTGGCCGTGCTCACCACCGTCGGCTCGGAGGAGGCGGCCCGCGAGCTCGCCGAGGGCGCCGTCGGGGCCCGGCTCGCCGCCTGCGCGCAGACGGCCGGACCGGTGACCTCCGTCTACCGCTGGAAGGGCGAGGTGACGCAGGACCGGGAGTGGCAGGTGCTGCTGAAGACGACCGCCGGCGCGTACGAGGCCCTGGAGGCCTGGCTGTCGGCGGCGCACCCCTACGAGACCCCGGAGATCATCGCCACCCCCGTCGTACGGGGCAGCGCCGCGTACCTGGCGTGGGTGGCCGCAGAGGTCTCCGCATGAGCCCCGCGCCCGAGCTGCCGTTCTTCGTCTACGGGACCCTGCGCCCGGGCGAGGTCAACCACGACCTGTTCCTGCGCGGCCGCACCGCCGCCGAGGTCCCCGCCCGGCTCCCGGGCGCCGCCCTCTACGACGGGCCCGGCTACCCGTACGCCGTGGCCCGGGCGGACTCCGAGATAGTCGGCGAACTCGTCACCCCGGCCCCCGGCGGGTACGCGGAGCTCCTCGCGGAACTGGACCGGCTGGAGGAGTACCACGGCCCCGGCCGCCCCCGGAACCTGTACGACCGGGTCGCCTGCCGGGTCCGGCTCGCCGACGGCACCGAGGCCGAGGCCTGGGTCTACCTGGCCACAGCCCCCCTGGCCACTCGGCTCGCCACCTCCGGCACCCCGATCCCCGGCGGCGACTGGACCCGCCGCCACCGCGGCTGACCGCGGCCCCGACCCCTCCGCCCGGCCGAGCCGGGCCGGGGGACCTGGCCGCGCCCGGCCACGCCGATGCCGACCGCAGCCGCTCAGGCCGGCTGCACCCGCACCGCGCACACCTTGAACTCCGGCATCCGCGACACCGGGTCCAGGGCCGGGTTCGTCAGGGAGTTGGCCCGGCCCTCGCCCGGCCAGTGGAACGGCATGAACACCGTGTCCGCCCGGATCCCGTCCGAGATCCGGGCCGGCGCCACCGCCCGGCCCCGCCGCGAGACCACCTCCAGCGGCTGCCCCTCCACCGCCCCGATCCGCTCCGCGAGCCGCGGGTGCAGCTCCACGAACGGCCCCGGCGCGGCCGCGTTCAGCTCGTCCACCCGGCGGGTCTGCGCCCCCGACTGGTACTGGGCCACGACCCGGCCCGTGGTGAGCAGCAGCGGGTACTCCGCGTCCGGCAGCTCGTCCGCATCCCGGTGCGCCACCGGCACGAACCGGGCCCGGCCGTCCTCCGTGGCGAACCGCTCCAGGAACAGCCGGGGGGTGCCCGACGCCCCCTCCGGACAGGGCCAGAACACCCCGTCCTCCGCGGCGATCCGCGCGTAGTCGATGCCCGAGTAGTCCGCCGGACCGCCCGCCGAGGCCCGCCGCAGCTCCTCGAAGACCTCCTCGGGATCCTCCGGGAAGCCCTTGTCCACGCCCAGCCGGGACGCCAGCCCGTGCAGCACCGACAGGTCGCTGCGCACCCCCGGCGGCGGGGTCAGGGCCTGGCGGCGCAGCAGCACCCGCCCCTCCAGGTTGGTCGTGGTGCCCGTCTCCTCCGCCCACTGGGTCACCGGCAGCACCACGTCCGCCAGCGCCGCCGTCTCCGACAGCACCACGTCCGCGACCGCCAGGAAGTCCAGCGCGCGCAGCCGCTCCTCCACGTGCGCGGCCCGCGGGGCCGACACCACCGGGTTCGACCCCATCAGCAGCAGGGCCTTCACCTCCCCGCCCAGCGCGTCCAGCAGCTCGTACGCACTGCGCCCCGGCCCGGGCAGGGACGCGGGGTCCACCCCCCAGACCCCGGCCACGTGGGCCCGGGCCGCCGGGTCGGTCAGCTTGCGGTAGCCGGGCAGCTGGTCCGCCTTCTGGCCGTGCTCGCGGCCGCCCTGCCCGTTGCCCTGCCCGGTCAGGCAGCCGTACCCGGACAGCGGGCGGCCGGCCCGGCCGGTGGCCAGGCACAGGTTGATCCACGCACCCACCGTGTCGGTGCCCTTGGACTGCTGCTCGGGGCCGCGGGCGGTGAGGACCATCGCCGCCTCGGGGGCGCAGAACATCCGCACCGCCTCCCGCAGCTTCGGCACCGGCACGCCCGTGATCCGCTCGACCAGCTCCGGCCAGTGCGCCATCGCGGCCGCCCGGGCCTCAGGCCACCCCGAGGTGCGCTCCGCGATGAACCCCTCATCGGTCCGGCCCTCCGCCACCACCAGGTGCAGCAGGCCCAGGGCCAGCGCGAGGTCGGTGCCGGGCCGCGGGGCCAGGTGCAGGTCGGCCTGCTCGGCGGTGCGGGTGCGGCGGGGATCGACGACGATCAGCGTGCCGCCGTTCTCCTTCAGCTCGGTCAGGTAGCGCAGGGCGGGCGGCATGGTCTCGGCGAGGTTGGAGCCGACCAGGATCACGCAGCCGGTGCGGGGCACGTCCTCCAGCGGGAAGGGCAGCCCCCGGTCGAGGCCGAAGGCCCGCTGGTGCGCGGCGGCTGCCGAGGACATGCAGAACCGGCCGTTGTAGTCGATCTGCGAGGTGCCCAGCGCCACCCGCGCGAACTTGCCCAGCGCGTACGCCTTCTCGTTCGTCAGCCCGCCGCCGCCGAAGACCCCGACGGAGTCGGGGCCGTGGGCCCGGCGGGTGCGCGCGAGGCCGTCGGCGACCGCGTCGAGGGCCTCCTCCCAGGTGGCCGGTTCGAGCTGCCCCGTGGCGTGGGTGCGGACGAGGGGCGAGGTCAGGCGCACCCGGGAGGAGAGCAGTGCGGGCGCGGTGCGGCCCTTGCCGCACAGCGCCCCCCGGTTGACCGGGAAGTCCGGGCGCTCGGCCACCGCCACGCCGTCCCCTGCGGGTGCCGGGTGCAGGTTCATGCCGCACTGGAGGGCGCAGTACGGGCAGTGGGTCGCGGTGGCGGCCGGCGGGGCGGGGGTGTGCGGGGTGGACATGCGGTCCAGCGTGTGCGGCCGGTGTTACGCGGGCGGCCGTCCTGCGTTACGTACCGGGTACGCGCGGCTCAGCGGAGCCGGTCCTGCACGGTGAGCGGGCCCGCTCCGGGGGCTCCGCCCCCGTGCCCCAGCGCCCCCGCGCGTCCCGCCCGCCCGTTGCGCCGGACGTGCGGCCCGCCGGTGGTTTTCGGGGCTCCGCCCCGGACCCCGGTCCTCAAACGCCGGACGGGCTGGAGTGTGCCCCCCGCAGGGCTACCGGGTGCGGGCCGGGCCCGCCGTCCAGCCGCCGTCCACGGCCAGTTCCGCCCCCGTCACGTACGCCGCCCCGTCCGAGAGGAGGAACGCGACCGCGGAGGCGATCTCCTCGGGGACCGCGATCCGGCCCATCGGGGCCTTCGGGAAGAGGCCCTCTCCGGCCCGGGCCCCGGCCGCCGCGGCCATGGGGGTCAGGGTCATGCCCGGGTGCACCGAGTTCACCCGGATCCGGTCTGCCGCCAGCTCCACCGAGCCGATCTTCGACAGGCCGCGCACCCCCCACTTGGAGGCCCCGTACCCGGCGGTCAGCGCCAGTCCGGTCAGTCCGGCCGCCGAGGACACGTTGACGATCGAGCCGCCCCCGTTCGCACGGAGCAGCGGTACGGCGGTCTTGATGCCGATGAACGCGCCCAGCAGGTTCACCTCCAGCACCTGCCGGAAGGACTCCACGCTCTCGTGCTCCAGCGGCCCGGTGGAGAGGATCCCGGCGTTGTTGACGAGCCCGTCGAGCCGGCCGAACTCGGCCACGGCGTGCTCCAGCGCCGCCTTCCAGTCCTCCTCGCTGGTCACGTCGTGCCGCAGGAAGCGCGCCGCCCCGCCCAGCGCGGCCGCGGTGGCCTCGCCCTCCTCCGCCAGCACGTCCGTGATCAGCACCCGGCCGCCGCCGTCCACCACGGCCCGCGCCGCCGCCGCTCCGAGACCGCGGGCCCCGCCGGTGATCACGACCGCCTTGCCGGACAGATCCACTGCAGCCACGGAGAACCCCTCGACGCCCGGTACGCGAACGGGATGTGACGGGCCGCCACACACCGACGGTCGGCCAGTCTGCCAGAGCGCCCCAGCCCTGTCAGCGCCCCTCAGCCGCCGCGAGCGCATGCTCCACGCCCGGCTCGCGGGGGCCGAGGAAGTGCGGATCCGGCTTCAGCGCCGCGTCCAGGGCCGCCTTGCCCGCCGCGAACACCTCCCGGGCGCCGCCGTAGTACCAGACCGAGTCCAGCGGCTCGGACACCCCGACCCCGTACGACTCCACCCCGGCGGCCCGGCACAGCGCGACCGCCCGGCGTATGTGGAAGCCCTGGCTGATCAGCACGGCCCGGTCCACGTCGAATATCTTCTTCGCGCGCACGCACGAGTCCCAGGTGTCGAAGCCCGCGTAATCGCTCACGACCCGGTCGTCGGGCACGCCGTGCGCCGTCAGGTAGGTGCGCATCGCGTCCGGCTCGTCGTACTCGGTGCGGCTGTTGTCCCCGGTCACCAGCACCACCTTGACCTTGCCCGTCCGGTACAGCTCGGCGGCCGCGTCCAGCCGGTGCGCCAGGTACGGCGTCGGGCGCCCGCGCCACAGCCCGGCCCCGAACACCACGGCCACGTCGGACGCCGGTGCGTCCGCCGTCGTCCGCAGCCGGTCCGCGGCCGTCACATGGGTCCAGGCGGAGGGCAGCAGCGCCAGCACGCACACCGCCATCACGGCCTGGACGGTCCGCCGCCACGCTCGGATGCTCATGGTCCCCCCGTCCTGGCGCGGCCGGGGCCGCGCCGATGATCTCCCCCCTGTGGACGCGCCCCGCCCCGCCGCGGTTTCATCCGGCGGGCCGGCGATCCGCCGGCCCGCACCCCCGTCCACCTGCTGCGACCAGCAAAGCACCCGCCACTGACAACCGGCCGCCCCGCCCGGTGAGCCGCCGGAAAACACTCGTCACGCCCGCGCAACGGCACGGCAACCTGCGCCCGCGAGGATCGGCCCATGACGGAGCCGGCCCGCCCTCCCGAGTCCCCTTCCCCGTCCTCACCGCCGCCCTCGCCCGCACCCCCGCCGCCACCCCAACCGCTGTTCCCCTTCGCCAGCGCAGCCGACCTGCTCGGCCGCATCACCGCCCAGCTCGGCACCCAGCTCAGCGGCCTTCGCCCGCCGGGGCCCCGCCGGAACGGAGCCCCCGCATGCAGCACCGCACCCCCGCCGATCCCGCCGCCCCCACCCTCGTCGCCGTCGCGCACGGCAGCCGCGACCCCCGGGCCCTGCACAGCGTGACCGCCCTGCTCGACCGGGTCCGCGAGCTCCGGCCCCGGCTCCGCGTCCGGCTCGGGCACATCGAGCTGAACGAGCCCCTCCTCGACGACACCCTCGCCGCCCTCGACGGATCCGGCGAGGCCGTCCTCGTCCCGCTCCTCCTCGGCCGCGGCCACCACGTCAAGCACGACCTGCCCCGGGCCGCCGCGCGCGCGGCCGCCGCCACCGGCCTGCGCACCCGCACAGCCGCCCCCCTCGGCCCGCACCACCTCCTCGTCGAGGCCCTCGCCGACCGGCTGGCCGAGACCGGCTGGACGCCCGGCGCAGGCGCCGCCGTGGTCCTCGCCGCCGCCGGCTCGCGCGACCCGCAGTCCGCCGACGACGCCCGCCGCACCGCCCGCATGCTCTCCGAACGCCTCGGCGGCACCCCCGTGCTCCCCGGCTACGCCTCCGCCGCCGCGCCCACCGTCCCCGAGGCGGTCCGCGCCCTCACCGCCCGCGGCCACCACCGCATCGCCGTCGCCTCGTACTTCACCGCCCCCGGCCGCTTCGCCGCCCAGTGCGCCGCCGCCGGCCCCGGCCCCGCCGCCGCGCCCCTCGGCGACCACCCGGCCCTCGCCCGGCTGCTCCTGCACCGCTACGACCGGGCCCCGGCCCGCCCGCACCCCGCCGCCCGCCTGGAAACGGCCGCCTGAGCCGTTTGCACCCGGATTGTCGGTCCGTCCGGTTAACGTCTCTGCATGGAAGGCAGCACCGCACCCGACACGTTCTACGACCCCTCCGCCACCGAACGCTGGGCCCCCGAGCCCGACAAACGGCCCGGCCGCACCGCCTTCCAGCGCGACCGCGCCCGCGTGCTGCACTCCGCCGCGCTGCGCCGCCTCGCCGGAAAGACCCAGGTCGTCACCCCCGGCACCCGGTCCTGGGACTGGGACGCCAGCCCCCGCACCCGGCTCACCCACTCCCTCGAATGCGCCCAGGTGGGCCGCGAGCTCGGCGCCGCCCTCGGCTGCGACCCCGACCTCGTCGAGGCCGCCTGCCTCTCCCACGACATGGGCCACCCGCCCTTCGGCCACAACGGCGAAGAGGTCCTCAACGAGTTCGCGAAGGACTGCGGCGGGTTCGAGGGCAACGCGCAGTCCCTGCGGCTGCTCACCCGCCTCGAACCCAAGCGGTTCACCACCGACCCCGGCACCGGCGAGCTGACCAGCGTCGGCCTCAACCTCACCCGGGCCTGCCTCGACGCCGCCACCAAGTACCCCTGGGCTCGCGGCGGCCACCCCACCGACCCCGACTCGGTGAAGTTCGGGGCGTACGAGGACGACCTGCCGGTCTTCGAGTGGCTGCGCCGCGGCGCCCCCGCCGACCGCAAGTGCTTCGAGGCCCAGGTCATGGACTGGTCCGACGACGTCGCGTACTCCGTGCACGACTTCGAGGACGGCCTGCACGCCGGGCACCTCGACCCCAACCTGCTCTTCGCCGAGCCCGAGCGCACCGACATCTGGCGCGTGGCCATCGGACGCTACGTCCCCGCCGGCACCGAGCCCGAGGAGCTGAGCGAGGCCCTCGACCGGCTGATGGGCGAGGAGTGGTGGCCGCACGGGTACGACGGCTCGGCCGTCGCGCAGGCCCGGCTCAAGGACGCCACCAGCCAGCTCATCGGCCGGTTCTGCCTCTCCGCCGAGGGCGCCACCCGCGAGGCCTTCGGCCCCGGCCGCCTGACCCGCTACGGCGCCGAACTCGTCGTACCCCGCGAGACCCGCAACGAGTGCGCGGTCCTCAAGGCCGTCGCCGACCTGTACGTCATGCAGCGCGAGGAGCAGGAGCGGCTGCGCGCCGACCAGCGCATCGTCCTGGCCGAACTGGCCGAGGCGCTCAGCGCCCGCGCCCCCGAGGGCCTCGACCCCCAGTTCCGCGCCCTGTTCGACGCCGCACCCGACGACCGGGCCCGCAAACGCGCCGTCATCGACCAGATCGCCTCCCTCACCGACGCCTCCGCCCGCAGCCTCCACGCCCGCCTCACGGCGCGCCGGGGGTGAGCCGATCGGGCCACGGCCTCTTCACGGGGCAGGCTCAGTGCGGGACGCTCGCATACGGTCGCAAGTGGCTCAGAGGTTATGAGGAGGCATCAGGTGGTCGACGCACACCGGACGTTCGTCATCGTCGGCGGAGGGCTCGCCGGAGCAAAGGCGGCCGAAACGCTCAGGGACGAGGGGTTCACCGGCCGGGTGATCATGATCTGCGACGAGCGCGACCACCCGTACGAACGGCCCCCGCTGTCGAAGGGCTTCCTCACCGGGAAGGAGGAGCGGGACTCCGTCTTCGTGCACGAGCCGGCCTGGTACGCCCGCGCCGACATCGAGCTGCACCTCGGCCAGCCCGCCGTCCGCCTCGACCGCGAGGCGAAGACCGTCACCCTCGGCGACGGCACCCTCGTCCCGTACGACCGGCTGCTCCTGGCCACCGGCTCCGAGCCGCGCCGCCTGGACATCCCCGGCACCGACCTCGCCGGGGTCCACCACCTGCGCCGCCTCGCGCACGCCGAACGGCTGCGCCGGGTGCTCACCGCCCTGGGCAGGGACAACGGCCACCTGGTGATCGCCGGCGGCGGTTGGATCGGCCTGGAGGTGGCCGCGGCCGCCCGCGGCTACGGCGCCGAGGTCACCGTCGTCGAACCCGAGCCCACCCCCCTGCACGCCGTCCTCGGCCCCGAGATCGGCCGGCTGTTCACCGACCTGCACACCGCCCACGGGGTCCGCTTCCACTTCGGGACCCGGCTCACCGAGATCACCGGCCAGGACGGCATGGTCCTCGCCGCCCGCACCGACGACGGCGAGGAGCACCCGGCGCACGCCGTGCTCGCCGCCATCGGCGCCGCCCCCCGCACCGCGCTCGCCGAGGCCGCCGGACTGGCCCTCGTCGACCGCGAGCACGGCGGCGGCATCGCCGTGGACGCCTCCCTGCGCACCTCCGACCCGGACGTCTACGCCGCCGGCGACGTGGCCGCCGCCCACCACCCGCTCCTGGGTACCCGGCTGCGCGTGGAGCACTGGGCCAACGCCCTCAACGGCGGACCGGCCGCCGCCCGCGCCATGCTCGGCCAGGAGGTCGCGTACGACCGCGTCCCCTACTTCTTCTCCGACCAGTACGACCTCGGCATGGAGTACTCGGGCTACGCCCCGCCCGGCAGCTACGACCAGGTGCTGATCCGCGGGGACGCCGCCAAGCGCGAGTTCATCGCCTTCTGGCTCTCCGGAGGCCGGGTGCTCGCCGGGATGAACGTGAACGTGTGGGACGTCACCCCCCACATCCAGGCCCTGATCAGGTCCGGGAGCACCCCCGACCCGGACCGGCTCGCCGACCCGTCCGTACCGCTGGAGTCCCTGACCGGCTGAGCGCGGACCGCCGAGAGGTTTGTCCGACCGCGGCCGTAGACTTCACGCGTGGCAGGCAGGATCAACGACGACGACGTGAAGGCGGTACGGGACGCGGTCCCGATCGACGCCGTGGTGTCCGAATACCTCCAGCTGCGCAACGCCGGCGGCGGCAACCTCAAGGGCCTCTGCCCCTTCCACGACGAGAAGTCCCCGTCCTTCCAGGTCAGCCCCAGCAAGGGCCTGTACCACTGCTTCGGCTGCCAGGCGGGCGGGGACACCCTCGACTTCATCATGAAGATCGACCACCTCTCCTTCTCGGAGGCGGTCGAGCGGCTGGCGGGCACCGCCGGCATCACCCTCCGGTACGAGGAGGGCGGCTACACCGCGGGCACCAGCGGCCGCGGGGAGCGGATCCGGCTGGTCGAGGCGCACAAGGCGGCCGCCGCCTTCTACGTGGACCAGCTGGAGAGCCCCGAGGCCGAGATCGCCCGGAAGTTCCTCGCCGGGCGCGGCTTCGACCAGGCCGCGGCCGCCCACTTCGGGGTGGGCTACAGCCCGGCCGGCTGGGACCACCTGACCCGCTTCCTGCGCGGCAAGGGCTTCACCGACAAGGAGCTGATCCTCTCCGGCCTCGCCCAGGACAGCCGCAGCGGCAAGCCCATCGACCGGTTCCGCGGCCGCCTGATGTGGCCCATCCGCGACATCACCGGCGAGGTCGTCGGCTTCGGCGCCCGCAAGCTGCGCGACGACGACAACGGCCCCAAGTACCTCAACACGCCCGAGACCGCGATCTACAAGAAGTCGCAGGTGCTCTACGGCATCGACCTCGCCAAGAAGGAGATCGCCCGCACCAGCAGGGCGGTCGTGGTCGAGGGCTACACCGACGTCATGGCCTGCCACCTGGCCGGGGTCACCACCGCCATCGCCACCTGCGGCACCGCCTTCGGCGGCGAGCACATCAAGATCCTGCGGCGGCTGCTGATGGACAACGCCACCGCCGAGGTGATCTTCACCTTCGACGGGGACGCGGCCGGCCAGAAGGCCGCCCTGCGGGCCTTCGAGGACGACCAGAAGTTCGCCGCGGAAACCTCCATCGCCATCACCCCGGGCGGCATGGACCCCTGCGAGCTGCGGCTCGCGGAGGGCAACCAGGCCGTGGAGGACCTGGTCGAGTCCCGCACCCCGCTCTTCGAGTTCGCCCTGCGCCACATCGTGTCCCGGCACAACCTGGAGAACCCCGCCGGTCGGGCCGCCGCCCTCGACGAGGCCGCCCCGGTCGTCGCCCACATCAAGAACATCGCCATCCAGCACGAGTCCGCCGTCCAGCTCGCGGGCATGCTCGGCGTGCGCGACGAGCAGTTCGTCGTCAAGCGGGTGGCGCAGCTCGCCCGCTGGGCCCGCGAGCGCGGCAGCCGGTCCCCGCAGCAGTCCGCCCGGGCCGGGGCCGCGTACGAGACGGCCGCGCCCGCCCCGGCCGCGGCGGCCCCGGGCCCCGCGCTGAACCTGCGCAGCCCCGCCCACCGCACCGAGCGGGAGCTGCTGAAGCTGGCACTCCAGCGCCCCGAGCTGGTCTCCCCGGCCTTCGACGCGTACGGGGTGGACGAGTTCACCGCGCCCCCGTACGCGACGGTCCGCCAGGCCATCCAGGACGCCGGCGGCGCCGCGCAGGGCGGCCCGGACTACCTGGCCAAGGTCCGCGAGGCCGCGCCGAACGACACGGTCCGCGCGATGGTCACCGAGCTGGCCGTCGAGCCCATCCACGCGAAGACGGTGGACGAGGTCTACGCCGGGGTGCAGCTGGTCCAGGTCCGGCTGCGCGCCGTGGACCGCCGGGTCCACGACATCCAGGGCTCCCTGGCCCGCCTGGGCCCGAACGGCCCGGCGGACCGGCTCGCGGCCGTACAGAACGAGCTCTGGGTCCTCCAGCAGTACGGCCAGTCCCTGCGCAACAAGGGCGCGGCCGCGCTCTAGTGCGCTGACCGGACGCCGCGCCCCGGCTCAGGCGGGGAAGGCGGGAGCCAGCGCGGCCAGCAGGCGGCCGGTGAGCTCCTCGTGGCGGCCGGCGAGCCCCGGGTACTCGCTCTCGAAGTGCCGCCACTCCACCCCGACCTCGCGGGCGAGCTGCTCGAAGTGCCCCAACCGGACCTCGTCGCGCGGCCATTCGCCCGAATCCCGGCACAGCGTCGTCACCAACTCGCACGGTGCCGGGTGCCGCTCGGCGAGCAGCACCGCGTCGTAGAGGTCCTTGCCCTGCGGGTGGGAGTCGGTGAGCAGCCACAGCAGCTTCCACGCCAGGGACAGCACCGGCGTGGCGGCCTGGAGCACGGCCCCCTCGCCGCCCGCGAGCCCCGGCACGTACACCGGCTCCGGGGGCAGCGGCAGCCGCTCGTTGAAGACGAAGTCGAGCTGTACGTGGCCGCCCGGCAGCCCGTCGGCCTCCCAGGGCAGCACCATCCGGCGGCCCGGCACCCGGTCGTACGTCCAGATCTCGTCCGTGGCCGCGTCCCGCGCGGAGATCCGCAGCCCGGCGGCCCCGGCCCGCTGCTGCGCGCCGAGGGCGATCCCGTCCAGCATCCGCGCGGTGCGCCCGTCCTCCATCCGCCAGGTCCGCGGCAGGACGACGAAGTCGAGGTCGCCCGGCTCGCGCGCGGCCTCCCCGAACCAGCCGGCGAGGAGCACGCTGCCGCGCAGCACCAGGTTGTCCACCCACGGGGAGTCGGCGACGGCGGCGAGCACCGTGTCGAGCGCCGCGCGCCGGGCCCGCCGCCAGGCGGCGGTCCGCGCCGGGTCCCCGAAGACGGGGTCGGCCGCCCGGTAGCCGTTGGAGAACTGCTTCAGCGCCGGATCGAACACCGGCAGCTGGGTGAGGTCCTCGCCGAGGACGGGCCGCAGGGTGTGCGGCAGGTCCCGCTCCCGCCGCCGCTCCTCGGACAGCGGGGTCCTCGGCACCTCGGTGCTCCAGCAGCTGAACCGGTCCCAGGTCCCGGCCCCGTCCGCGCTCTCGTGCCCCGTTCCGCTCATGCGGCTTCCCCCTCCTCGATCCAGCCCTCGTCCACCGACAGGTCGCTGTCGTACAGCACGTACTCCCGCTCCTCCGAACGGATTTCGTACCCGGCGCCGCGCAGCTCGGCCGCCAGCGCATCGCAGGCCGCCCCGGCGGCCGCGGCCCCCGCCGGTCCCGGGCGGCGCTGGGTGACGAACCGTTCGTGGCGGCCGCCGGACAGCACCCGGCGCGCGTTCCACGACAGGTGCGCCCCGTGCCGCACCGCCAGCGCCTCCAGGGCCGGGCGGTCGAAGCCGGGCTCCAGGCGCAGCTTGAGGTGGTGCTCGAAGTACCCGCCGCCGGGGCCGGCCGGCTCCGCGGTCCACGGCACCGTCTCCACCTTGACCCGCACCGGCTCGAAGCCGTCCGCGCGCAGGGCGGCCACCAGCTCCGGGTGCCCCTCGCGGCCGGGCAGGGTCAGCATCGGCTGCGAGGTCATCCGGCCCCGCGCCAGGACGATGTGCGTCACCTTCAGACCGCGCCCGGCGGCCCACCGTTCCAGCCGGCCCAGCTCCGTCCCGGCGCACCGGACGGTCACGTGCGTCTCACAAGCCTCGTACACCGCGCGATCTTCTCAGACGTGTGTGCGAGTCCGCATCGGAGTTCCCCCGGTGGGTAACCATCCGGTCACGCACCGGACTCAGAAAGTGCCCGCACGCCCCTCGTGGCCGTGATGTGTCGTACCCCACACTGAGGAGCGGTGCTTGAGTCCTCGGAGCCCTGGAGGTCGCCCCCGTGCAGACCCAGACCCTGACCGAAGCCGTGTCCCCGGCGAGCCCGGCCGAGCACCCCGTGGGCGCCGACCTGCCCGCCGCGGAGGCGCCCGAGCCCGACGCGCCGGAGACGGACGGGCCCGGGCCGGACATGTCCGACGGGGACATGCCCGAGGCCGGACTCGACGCGGACCTGCCCGAGCAGCGCAAACGGAACGACACCGGGGGGCCCACCTCCGACCTGTTCCGGCAGTACCTGCGCGAGATAGGCAGGATTCCGCTGCTCACCGCGGCGGAGGAAGTGGAACTCGCCCGACGGGTCGAGGCCGGGCTCTTCGCCGAGGAGAAGCTGAGCACCGCCACCGACCTGGACTCCCAGCTCGCCGTCGACCTCGACCGGCTCGTGGTCATGGGCCGCATGGCCAAACGCCGCCTCATCGAGGCCAACCTGCGCCTGGTCGTCTCCGTGGCCAAGCGGTACGTGGGCCGCGGCCTCACCATGCTCGACCTCGTGCAGGAGGGCAACCTCGGACTCATCCGTGCCGTCGAGAAGTTCGACTACGCGCGCGGCTACAAGTTCTCCACGTACGCGACCTGGTGGATCCGCCAGGCCATGTCCCGCGCCCTCGCCGACCAGGCCCGCACCATCCGGGTCCCGGTGCACGTCGTGGAGCTGATCAACCGCGTGGTGCGGGTGCAGCGCCGGATGCTCCAGGAGCGCGGCTACGAGCCCACCGCCGAAGAGGTCGCCTGCCAGCTGGAACTGACCCCCGAGCGGGTCGGCGAGGTGCTCCGGCTCGCCCAGGAACCGGTCTCCCTGCACGCTCCGGTCGGCGAGGAGGACGACGTGGCCCTCGGCGACCTCATCGAGGACGGGGACGCCGCCTCGCCGGTCGAATCGGCCGCGTTCTTCCTGCTCCGCGAGCACCTGGAGGCCGTGCTCTCCACCCTCGGCGAACGCGAACGCAAGGTCGTCCAGCTCCGCTACGGACTCGCCGACGGCCGCCCCCGCACCCTGGAGGAGATCGGCCGCATCTTCGGGGTCACCCGCGAGCGCATCCGCCAGATCGAGTCCAAGACCCTCAACAAGCTCCGCGACCACGCCTTCGCCGACCAGCTCCGCGGCTACCTCGACTGACGCCGTCACGCCGGAACGCCGGAGGGGGAGGGCCGCAGCCCTCCCCCTCCGCGCCGGTCCGCGAGCGGCCGCCCGGTCAGTCCACCTCGGCGACCGCCTGCGCGAACTGCGCCGCGTACAGCCGCGCGTACGCGCCCTCCGCCGCGAGCAGCTCCGCGTGCGAGCCCTGCTCCACGATCGAGCCGTTCTCCATCACCAGGATCACGTCCGCATCGCGGATCGTGGACAGCCGGTGCGCGATCACGAACGAGGTCCGGCCGTGCGCCAGGCGCGCCATCGCCTTCTGGATGAGCACCTCGGTACGGGTGTCCACGGAGCTCGTCGCCTCGTCGAGGACGAGGATCACCGGATCCGACAGGAACGCCCGCGCGATCGTGATCAGCTGCTTCTCGCCCGCGCTGACCCCGGCGCCCTCCTCGTCCAGCACCGTGTCGTAGCCGTCCGGCAGGGTCCGCACGAACCGGTCCGCGTGGGCGGCCTTCGCCGCCTCCTCGATCTCCGCACGGGTCACCTCGCGGGAGGCGCCGTACGCGATGTTCTCCGCGATGGTCCCGCCGAACAGCCAGGTGTCCTGGAGCACCATGCCGATGCCCGCGCGCAGCTCCTCGCGGGTCATGCGCGAGATGTCCACCCCGTCCAGGGAGATCGTCCCGCCCGTCACGTCGTAGAACCGCATCAGCAGGTTGACCAGCGTGGTCTTGCCGGCCCCGGTCGGGCCGACGATGGCCACCGTCTGCCCCGGCTCCACCGACAGCGACAGGTCCTCGATCAGCGGCTTGTCGGGCTCGTAGCGGAACGCCACCTTGTCCAGGGTCACCTGGCCCTTGAGCTCGGCCGGGCGCTCCGGGAGCTCGGAGTCCGGCGCCTGCTCGGGCGCGTCCAGCAGCTCGTAGACCCGCTCGGCCGAGGCCACGCCGGACTGCACCAGGTTCGCCATCGACGCCACCTGCGTCAGCGGCATCGAGAACTGCCGCGAGTACTGGATGAACGCCTGCACGTCGCCGATCGACAGGGTGCCCGAGGCCACCCGCAGCCCGCCGACGACCGCCACCAGCACGTAGTTGATGTTCGAGACGAAGAACATCACCGGCTGCATCAGCCCGCTGACGAACTGGGCCCGGAACGAGGCCCGGAACAGCGCCTCGTTGGACTCCGCGAACACCGCCGCGGACTCCTGCTGCCGGCCGAAGACCTTCACCAGGGTGTGCCCCGAGTACATCTCCTCGATGTGCGCGTTCAGCGCGCCCGTGCTCTTCCACTGGGCCACGAACTGCGGCTGGGACTTCTTGCCGATCCGCGCCGCGATCACCACCGACACCGGCACCGTCACCAGCGCGACCAGCGCCAGCAGCGGAGAGATCCAGAACATCATCGCCAGCACGCCGACGATCGTCAGCAGCGAGTTCAGCAGCTGGCCCATCGTCTGCTGGAGGGTCTGGCCGATGTTGTCGATGTCGTTGGTGGCCCGGCTCAGCACCTCGCCGCGCTTCTGCCGGTCGAAGTACGACAGCGGCAGCCGCGACAGCTTCGCCTGGAGCTCCCCGCGCATCCGGAAGAGCATGCCGTTCATCACGTGGTTCGACAGCCGGGTCGCCACCAGCATGAACAGGCCGGCCAGGGTGAACACCAGCAGCGCCCACAGCGCCACCGAGCCCACCGCACCGAAGTCGATCCCCTTGCCCGGGGTGAAGTCGGTGCCCGACAGCATGTCCGCCATGCCGCCCTGGCCCCTGGCGCGCAGCCGCTCCAAGGCCTGTTCCTTGGTGATCCCGGCCGGCATCTGCCGGCCCACGATCCCCCCGAACACGAGGTCGGTGGCCTTGCCGAGGATCTTCGGCCCGATCACCGTCATCGTGACGCTGCCGACCACGGCCGCGACCATGCCCCACAGCTTGACCCGGTCCTGCGCCAGCTGCTTCAGCAGCCGCCGGCCCGAGCCCTTGAAGTCCAGGGACCGCTGGGCGGGCCCCATCATCATCCGTCCACCGGGCCCGCTCATGCGGCCTCCGCCTCCGTCAGCTGGGAGAGCACGATCTCCCGGTACGTCTCGTTGCCGGCCATCAGCTCGTGGTGCCGGCCGACTCCCACCACCTGGCCCTCGTCGAGGACCACGATCCGGTCGGCGTCGCGGATCGTCGACACGCGCTGCGCGACGATCACGACCGTCGCGTCCTCGGTCTCCCGGGCGAGCGCCGCACGCAGCGCCGCGTCCGTCGCGTAGTCGAGGGCCGAGAACGAGTCGTCGAACAGGTAGATCTCCGGACGCTGCACCAGGGTCCGCGCGATCGCCAGCCGCTGGCGCTGCCCGCCCGACACGTTGGTGCCGCCCTGGGTGATCGGCGCCTCCAGGCCGCCCTCCAGCGCGGAGACGAACTCCTTGGCCTGGGCCACCTCCAGCGCCCGCCACAGCTCCTCGTCGGTCGCGTCGGGCCGCCCGTAGCGCAGGTTCGAGGCCACCGTCCCCGAGAACAGGTACGGCTTCTGCGGCACCAGCCCGACCGTACGGGAGAGCAGCGCGGGATCGATGCGCCGCACGTCCTCGCCGTCCACGAGCACCTCGCCGCCCGTCGCGTCGAACAGCCGCGGCACCAGGCCCAGCAGTGTGGACTTCCCGCTGCCGGTGGACCCGATGACCGCGGTGGTCTCGCCCGGCCGGGCCACCAGGTCCACCCCGATGAGGACGGGGGCCTCGGCACCCGGATAGCGGAAGTCCGTGCCCCGCAGCTCCAGCGAACCGCGCTCGCGCAGCTCCCGCACCGGGTCGACCGGGGGCACCACGCTGGTCTCGGTGTCCAGTACCTCCTGGATCCGCTCGGCGCAGACCTCCGCGCGCGGCACCATCATGAACATGAAGGTGGCCATCATCACGGACATCACGATCTGCATCAGGTAGGCGAGGAAGGCGGTCAGCGCGCCGATCTCCATGCCCCCGCTGTCGATCCGCATCGCACCGAACCAGACCACGGCCACGCTCGACATGTTCACCACGACGATCACCGTCGGGAACATGAACGCCATCAGCCGTCCGGCGGACAGCGAGACCCCGGTCAGCCCGGCGTTCGCCTCCCGGAACCGGTCCTTCTCGTACGCGTCCCGGACGAACGCGCGGATCACCCGGTTGCCGGTGATCTGCTCGCGCAGCACCCGGTTCACCGTGTCCAGGCGGGTCTGCATCTGCCGGAACAGCGGCCGGGTGCGGTAGACGATGCTGCCGACCGCGATGCCGAGGACCGGCACCACCGCCAGCAGCACCCCGGACAGCTTCACGTCCAGGGACAGCGCCATCGCGATGCCGCCGATGCACATGATCGGGGCCGAGACCATCAGGGTGAAGGCCATCAGCACCAGCATCTGGACCTGCTGGACGTCGTTCGTCGTCCGGGTGATCAGCGAAGGCGCCCCGAACTGGCCGAGCTCCCGGGCGGAGAAGCTCTGCACCCGGTCGAACACGGCGGCGCGGACGTCCCGGCCGAGCGAGGCCGCGGTGCGCGCGCCGAAGTAGACGGCTCCTGTGTTGCACACCAGCTGGACGAGGCTGACCCCGAGCATCAGGGAACCGAAGCCCAGGATGTAGCCGGTGTCGCCCTTGACGACGCCGTTGTCGATGATGTCGGCGTTCAGGGTGGGCAGGTAGAGGGTCGCGCTCGTCTGCAGGAGCTGGAGCAGGACCAGCAGCGCGATGGGTTTCCGGTACGGGCCCAGATGGGTCCGCAGAAGTCTGATGAGCACGCGTAGGCTCCGGGTCGCAAGATCGGGGGTTCACCCCATCTTCGGCCAACCGCGACGCGGAGCCCCACCCTTTTTCGCAAAGCCGGGCCAAAGCCTTGCGCAGACCAGCCGTACGGAGCCGGGCCCGGCCTAGGCCTGGAACGCCCCGGGGTGCAGCTGCTCCCGGGTGGCCACGTACTGCTGGCGCACCGCCTGCCAGGCCGCGTACTCCTCGCCCGCCTCGAAGACCTGCACCGCCGCCCCCTGCCAGGCCGGCGGGGTGTGCGGGGCCAGGACGCCCTGCTGGACGCCCAGGGCCCAGGCGGCCTGCCGGGCCGCCCCGAGGGCCGCGTAGTCCGCCGGCTGGGGGACCACGATCTGCGTGCCGAAGAGGCCGGGAGCGGCCGCCTGCACGGCCGGCAGCCCGGCCGCCGCGCCCAGCAGGAACACCCGGCGGATCTCCACCCCGCGCATCCGCAGCACGTCCAGGGCGTCCACCAGCCCGCAGAGCATGCCCTCGAAGGCCGCCCGGGCCAGGTGCTCCGGCTTCATCGAGTCCCGGCGCAGCCCGCTGAGGGTGCCGGCGGTGTGGGGGAGCTCCGGGGTCCGCTCGCCCTCCAGGTAGGGCAGCATGACCAGCCCGTGGGCGCCCGGGGTGGACTTCAGGGCCAGCGCCGACAGCCCCTCCAGATCGGTGCCCAGCAGCTCGGCGGTGCCGCGCAGGGTCCGTACCGCGTTGGACGTGTGCACGACGGGCAGGTGCATGCCGGCCGCGTCGGCGAGCGAGGTGACCATCCCGCCGGGCTCGGTCACCGCCTCGTGGTGCACGGCCATGACGGAGCCGGAGGCGCCCAGGGAGACCACCGCGTCCCCGGGCCCCAGGCCCAGGCCCAGGGCGGCCGCCATGGTCTCGCCGGTGCCGGCGGAGATCAGCAGCCCTTCGGGGGTGGTGCCGGCCGCGTCGGAGGGCGCGAGCACCTCCGGCAGCACGGCCCGGTGCCCGAGCGCCAGCTCCACCAGATCGGGCCGGTAGGAGCCGGTGCGCGGGGACCAGTAGCCGGTGCCGGAGGCGGCGCCGCGGTCGGTGGTGCGGCGGGCCGGCCGGCCCAGGAGCTGCCAGACCAGCCAGTCGTGCGGCTGCATCAGCACGGCGGTGCGGCGGGCCGCCTCCGGTTCGTTGCGGGCCAGCCAGGCCAGCTTCGCCACCGGCTGCGCAGGCTGGGGGACGCAGCCCACCGCCTCGGCCCACGCCTGCCGGCCGCCCAGCGCGTCGATCAGGTCGAGGGCCGCCACCTGGGGCCGCTTGTCGTTGCCGACGAGGGCCGGCCGCACCAGGCCGCCCTGGGCGTCCAGCGGCAGCAGCCCGTGCTGCTGGGCGGAGACGCCGATGGCCTGTACGCCCTCCAGCAGGCCGCCGCCGGCCGCCTCGCCCAGCGAGAGCAGCCAGGACTGCGGATCGGTCTCGTGCGGTGTGGATTCGCCCTCGGGCTGGGGGTGGGGCGCGTAGCCCTGCCGCAGTACGGCACCCGTGTCCGAGTCGCAGACGACGATGCGAGTGAAGGTGGAAGAGCTGTCCAGCCCGGCGACTATCCCCATGACGGAGATTCTGCCGCACCACCCCGCCGGACGGACCGCGCCCCGGCCCCCGCTTTGCGCTCCGCCCGCGGGCGGGCCCCGGGGGTTCCCGGGGCTCAGGTGTTGCTGGTGCCCCAGTCGTCGTCGAAGCCGTTGCGGTCCCGCAGCGAGCGCATCCGCCCGGCGAGCGCGGCCGGCATGGCGTCGCCGACCTTGTCGCTCATCGCGTGGAACGCCTTGCCCGCGTACTGGCGCCCGGTCTGGCCGGCGCTCTCGGCGGCGTTGCGCACCGCCGGGTTGTGCGCGAGGTCCTGCGCGGACTTCTTCAGCTGTTCGTAGCGCTCCCGCCCCGCACGCGTCCCGAACACGTACCCGAGGGCCAGTCCGACGACGAACGTGAGCTTGTAACGCATGCCTGCCACCCTTCGTTGAGCCGGTGCCCGACCGCCCTGCGGTACGTCTGCCGATACCGATTGGCGGAGCACCCCCCTGCTTGCGCTAATCTATGTCTCGCAACGGGCGCCCGCCCCCCGGCAAGCCGGAGGTGGGGCTGTTCGGTGCAACGCAGCAATCCCCTGTAGCTCAATTGGCAGAGCAGCCGGCTGTTAACCGGCAGGTTACTGGTTCGAGTCCAGTCGGGGGAGCGCGATCCCCTGTAGCTCAATTGGCAGAGCATTCGGCTGTTAACCGGAGGGTTGCTGGTTCGAGTCCAGCCGGGGGAGCGGAACGAAAGAGGACCCCCTGGTGGGTCCTCTTTCGTGTTTTCCCGGCCGTTTCCCGGAACCGGGCAGCGCGCAGAGCGGTCTCACTGGGCAAGCGAAGCCGATCACACCGGGCATCCGAAGCAGGAGATCGTATGAGCGGCTATGCTGCGGCAGACGGCGCGCACACATGTACGCGCCACGCCGTCGAGGGGCGGTAGCTCAGCCGGTTAGAGCAGCGGACTCATAATCCGTCGGCCGTGGGTTCGAGTCCCACCCGCCCCACCGCAAGGTTGGTCAGAAGAAACGTTCTGACCGGCCGCCTTGGTGCCCCGCCCGGTCTCGCCGGGTCGGGGCACCTTGTCGTTTACCCCCTGGGGCGTGAGCGATGCGTGAGCGGCGGTTTCCGCGCCCGCCGCCTTCCGAGCCCGCGGCACGACCCGAGCAGCTCCCTCGGCAGCAGCCCTGTCCACCTCGGGCAGCAGACTCGTGTACGTGTCCGAGGTGAGCGTGATCGTGGAGTGCCGCAGCGTCTCCTTGATCGTGTGAAGGTCCCCGCCACCGGCATGCGCTGCGACGTGGCGTAGATCACGAAGGCTGATCGGCGGTAGATCGGTGCTCGCAAGGATCCGCCGAAAGGTCTCGGACACCGATGGCCGGTCCGGACGCGTGGTTCTTGCTAGCGTCATTCAGTCGCCAAGGAGGTCCAGTGTCGTCTTCCCTGTCCACCACTGTCCGTGCCGACCTTCGAGTTGAGCCTGTGGACGACGTGCTCAACGAAGTCGAGCAGGCGCTCCGAGCGCAACTCGACCGGGAAAGCCTGGTGCGTAAGCGACGATCCCTGGGCGCGCGCACCGATCGCGGGACGTGGGTGCGTATGGAGCGCCGCCGGTTGGACAAGATCGGAAGCCAGGGGTGGAATGGCACTGAGTGCGCTGCTCTCCTCGAAGGCGTAGTTAAGCCCAAGTGGCATCGAGGCCTGGCATGGAGGCAGTCGGACGACGTGATGTGGCGAGCCGACGAGACGGACCTCTTGCCCGGTGCACCGGTCGGCAGCAGCGTTCTGGCCGTCGTCCCCGAGTTGTCTGATGAGTGGTGGCGGGCGCTCAACGCTTCGCTGGATGCCTTGGCCGGACAGTCCACGAGGCGCGTAGCCACCCCGGATACCTTGACGATCACCCAGAGCGGTGTCGCGGAGGCGATTCGCCGATTTCTGCCCGACGGCGTGGACACGACGGTGAGCCGCTGGCACCCGGCACATGCGGATCTGAACTGGGCGAACATGACTGCCCCGAAGTTCTGCCTGTTCGACTGGGAGGACTGGGGCATGGCCCCGCGGGGCCTGGACGCCGCCTCGTTGTGGGGTAACTCCCTTGCCGTCCCGGCTCTGGCCGAGCGTGTACGCCACGAGCGGCGGCACGACCTGGAGAGCCGGGACGGCAAGTTGATGACCTTGTTCGTCTGCGCGAAGATCCTCGCCCCGGATGCGCATCCTGAGGACCCGCGCCTCGACCCCGCCCGACAGATGGCGGAGCAGGTCGCGGCGGACCTTCAGGGCGCCTGACGTTCGGCCCGCTGCCAAAGGAGCCGGCGGTACGTCCGCAGCCTGCCTGCGTCGGGTTCGTACCGGAGCGCGTCGACCAGCTCCCGGAGGTGGGAAGGGCTGTCCGTACCGACGGCGATCCTTCCCACCCTTGGGAGCAAGAAGGCCGTGCGGAACGCGGCCTGAAGGCCGGAGGGGGCGTCATCCGCGTCTTCGATGAAGATGCGAGGGTCGAGACGTCCCCATACGGGATCGGCCGGATTGCCTCCGAATGGGCTCATTCCCCAGACCTCGTCCGGGGTGAGGCCCCACCGCGTTGCGAGTGCTTCGGACGCTTCGAGGACGTCGACTCCGGCGAGGAGACCCGCGCGGACCATGAGCACGGCGGGACTGGGCAGACTGGCGTCGACCAGGCCAGGCAGGGGCCGGGGATCCCAGGATGAGATGCCCCAGGCCCCGCACAGCCCCGCTTCCACGGCTGCTGTCAGGGCGGCGCATGCCCGGCCGAGGGCGTCCCGGTTCGCGGCCGTGGGGGAGGGAAGTGAGCGTTCCGGGTTGTGCAGGAACACCAGATCCGGCATACGACGCAGGCCGCGGTGGGTCTGTTCGAGGGCTGCCCGGAGGCGGGTCGGGTCGAGGGAGTGCTCGGCCTGGCTGCCGGCGGGGAAGAAGCCGACCTTCGTGGAGAGCGTGAAATGGGGCAGGAGATCACCTGCGACTGCTGCGAGGGCGGCGTGGGCGGTGAAGCCTCGGTAGTTGAAGCTGGTGTCGATGGCGGTGATGCCGAGGTCCAGCGCGCTGGTCAGGATCCGGCGTTCGTAACGAGACCGGTGTAGCCCGAGGACAATTCGGGGGTCAGGCTCGCGCACAGTTCCTCCTCCACCAGGATCTTCGCCAGTGCCTCCACCTCGGCGCCCACCGATCGGGCGGCCTCGTCCAGCCGTACGGGGTACCCGCTTAGCAGCGCGCGGAGGCCGGGCAGGGCCTTGGCCGCGAAGGTGAGCTTCTTGCCCGCCGCCTCCACGACGACCGTCTCCCCGTCCTCCGTGATCGCCGGCGGGAAGTCGGTGACGCACACCGCGGCCTCCAGGGGGCCGAAGATGTCCAGGAAGGGGACGTGGCGGCCGGGCGGGGCTTCCTGCTCGCGGCGCCGGAGGAACTCCGCCGGGTCGCGGGCGTCGATGAGGCGGGAGGCTGCGGTGGCCAGCTGGCGCTGCTGGTCCTGCTGCTGGTCGGGGCTGGCCCAGCGGTTGAGGTCGTGGCGGAAGATCTCCTCCTGGCGGGACCAGTCGGCCAGCCAGGTCAGCCAGCTCACGGCGGTGCGCTTGGCGAAGCCGAAGGTCACATGGGTGCTGTGCCCGTCACCGTGGCCGACGCGGGTGGCCGCGTGCCAGTAGCCGCGCGGGATGTGCATGACGTCGCCGGCCTTCATGGCGCCGGTCCACACGATCTCCTCGCTGGGCATGTTGTTCCGTTCAGCGTCCCGGTACATCGGCACCGGCCGGGAGGCACCGCGTACCTCCCACTGCTTCTCGCCGGCAAGCTGGACGATGACGACGTCGTGGTCGTCCCAGTGCAGGTCGAAGCCAGAGGCGTCGTTCGTGGTCAGGTACACGTTCGCCTGGACGTGCTCGCGCGACCACCACTGCAACGCCCGGCACGCCACCTCCATGGTGGGGTCGAAGACGTTCGACTGGTCGAGGACCAGCGTCGCTCCGTCCCGCAGGTGGTTGCCGACGCGGCGCATGTCCGCCATCGGTATGGCCTGCCCGCGGGGTGTGACCTGCCGGTTCAGGTAGGCGTCGGGGTGCATCTCCGCGCCGCCCTTGAAGAACCGGAACTGCGGGTTGGACACGCTCCGGCGCATGACCATGTCGAGCAGCCGCTGCGGCGTGAGGAGCCTGGTGACGACCTCGGGGTCGCTGATGCTGCCCCGGGCGAACCTCGTCCCGAGCGGTGCCGGGCCATCCCATCCCAGCGCCTCTTCGATTGCGTGGACCAGACGGTGTTCCATGAGCCGTTCCCTTTCCCTGTCTCGGATGGGACGTGAAAGGCGGAGGGGTCGCGCACCGTGGCCCCTCCGCCCTGGAGCCGGCGGCGCTTACGCCGCGTGGTTCAGCCCGTCACCGGTGGGCCAGGGGCCGTCGCCCGACGAGCCCTGTCCCGGGTCGGAGGCGTTGCTGTCGTGCCGGTCGTGGACGCTCGCGAGGGCTTCCACGGCCACCAGGAGGCCCTCCTCGACGGAGGGCTTGGTGTCCTTCACTTGGTGCTCCTTCCTCTACCGATCTCCCGCCGGGTCCGGCGGGAAGCTTTGGTGTGCGGAGGTGCTAGTCAGGTACTGCGAGGGGCCGCCCCCGTGGCCGTGGGGTTTCACCACAGGGGCGGGGTTCAGGGGCCTGCGTTCACGGGCGCAGGCGCTGTCCCGGCGGGCGGTGGCGTCCACCGTTGGGCTCGGAGGGCGGCGACCCCATGCCGGGATGTGGCTCGGGCTGCGCCGGGCGGGTCGGCTCACCGCCCAGGAGGATCGCCTGCCAGACCCGCTCCTGGAGCTCCTGACTGCAGGGCCCACAGGCATACATGGGTGCCTGGGCGCCGGCGACGCTGACGGGGCCGATCCACAGGACGCGGGTCCACTGCTGTCCGCAGCAGAGCCAGCAGCGGCCGTCCTCCCACCGGTTGCCGTCGTCGGTCGCTGCCGCAGCGGGCAGCCCACCGCGCGCGAAGTCGGCGATGCCGGGGATCACTCGGGGTGGCATGCCCAGTTCCAGAAGCACTGCGCGGCCTTCACAGTTCAGTCGGCCTGAACGGCCACGGGGGTGGGGCCGCCCTTCTCGGCGTCCGAGAAGAGGAGCGTGGGCTCGGCGAGGATGTCGCGGCCCGCCTCGCTCTTGTAGATCTCGTCCACGCTGCCGAACCGGGCTTCGGTGTAGTCGAGTTCGAGCAAGGCGGCGGCCTGACGGACGGACGCCTCGTCGGGGCCCTCGATCTCGACGAAGGTGGGGAGGTCGGGCCAGGTGTCGAAGTCGAAGGCGACCTCTCCGAGGCGCCACTCCTCGCGGTAGTTCTCCTGGTAGCGGACCTCGCGCAGACCGAGCTGGCGGAGGATGTCCGCCATGGCGTGCAGGTCGGCGATCTCGGTCTCGATCTCGGTGGTGCCATCGATCGTGGTGGAGTCGGTGACCTGCTTGAGCGTGAGCGTGGAGCGGGTGCCCTCGTCTCGCAGGCGGAGCCAGGCCCCGCCGTCCAGGTTGTCGTTCTCGAAGATCTTGCGGGTGAGGAGGGTCTGGGGGAACGCCTGGACGGCGCCCAGCCTGGTCAGCCTGTCCTGGAGGTCGGCGACGTCGACGGCCAGGAACTTCGCCTCGTACTCGTGCTTCATCAGTCCTTCTTCCCGTAGCGGTGCAGGGTGGGCGTACGGGCCGCCAGGAGCAGGCCCATGCGGTGGGTGTGGTCCTGGAGCTGCCCGACGTGGGCCCGCTCGGTGAACTCGGTCGTCCGCAGCGTGAGCAGGACGTCCCAGTCGCCGATGAAGTGGCGGCGGAGCTTTTCGGGGGACGTGTAGTGCTCGACCAGGAAGTGGCGCTGCTCGACGGGCATCATGAACTCCGCGCCGAACAGGCCCCCGGGACGCACGAGGCGCTGCATGCGGTCGACGAACTCGGCGAGCGGGCGGTGGTGGTTGGCACTGTAGTGCCACGAGCAACTCGTCCAGACGGCGTCGCAGGGCGAGTCCAGCGGCTCGCCGGTGAGGAAGTCCTCCTCCACCACCTGCACGCGGTCGTACAGCTCCTCCAGCTTGAGCCGGTCGATCAGCCCCAGCGCGTGGGCGTGCTCGTCACCCGGAAGGTGGACCTCGCCACCGTGCAGGGCGAGCGGGTCGCGCTCTATGGCCACGACGCGGTAGCCGACGGCGGCCAGCGGCAGGATGAACTTGCCGTCACTGGCTCCGACGACGGCGACCGTGGCGTCAGGCGCGGTGTGCTCCCTCAGCGCGGCGAGGAACTGGGGGAAGAAGGTGAGGGTGTGCTCCCATAGGCTCTGCGTCTGCACGGGCGTGCGCTCCTTGGGTGTCGGTGGCGAGGATCGCCTGAAGGACCTCGTCGGGGCCGCGGCCGGTGGTGTCCACGGGGTACATCGGGAACCCCGCGTAGGCGTCGGTAACGCGGCCCGAAGCGCTCTCGACCAGGGCGTCCCAGCGGGAGTCCGGCTTGTCCCGGCTGGCGAGCCGGGCCTGGCGCTCGTCCTCCGCGCACACCAGGTAGTACGTGACCGGCTGCGGCAGGGCGGGCGGCAGCGTGATGCCGAAGCGGGCGCCGAGCGCACGGTGGTTGGCCAGGCAGCGGGCGAAGTAGCTCTCCACGACGACGGAGGTCCCGGCGGACAGGTACCGCCGAATCTCGTCGGCCGCGGTGAACAGGGCGGAGAGGTAGAAGCACATCCGGGCCTCCACGTTCCCCCGTCTGTCCACCTCCCGCCGCAGCGGCTGGTAGAAGGCCGGCACGGTCGGGACCAGGACAGCTTCCCGGGCCGCGGCCAGCATGGGAGCGATCGTCGACTTGCCGGTGCCGCGCAGCCCTTCGATGCTCTCGAACCGCGGGTGGTCATACACGGGCGTACACCACTTCGGGCACCGCAAGGGTGAGCTCGTCGGTGGCGGTCGGGCGGTGGACGATGTGGTCGGCGAGCTTGTCGTACCAGAAGGCGTGGGAGTCCTTGCCGACGGCCTTGCAGGACATGGTCAGCGCGCCGCGCGGATCGGCTTCGATCCGTTCGATCTCCACCGGTCCGCCTACGGGGGTGCAGATCTCGGGGGCGCCGTCCTCGGACAGGTCCTCGTCGACGATCACCTCGATGGCCAGCTGGGTGTCCTGGAGCTGCTCGCGCAGGCGGGCGTACGCAGCGGAGTCGGTGATCAGCAGCTCGGGGTGGTTGGCGGCATGGCCGACCGGTCGCAGGCAGTGCAGCTTGAGCTGGCGCGCGCCGAGGTTCTGGAGTGTGCGGGCCAACGGCAGGACCTCGTCGATGTTGCTGGAGGTGACCGTCATGGTCGCCCCGGTGCGGACGCCGAGCTCCCGGGCGAGGTCGAGAGCGCACAGCGCACTCTCGTAGCTGCCGGCCTTGCGGATGTGGTCGTTGGTCGAGCCGATGCCCTCCAGCGAGATCCGCAGCAAGTCCACGTAAGGGGCGATCTCGGTGAGCCGGCGCTCAATCCGGTAGCCGTTCGTGCAGATCTCGACCTGGAGGCCCAGCTCCTGCTTGGCGTGCCGGACGACGCGGCCGAGCTCCTTGTAGACGAACGGCTCGCCGCCGAGCAGGGTGACGGCCTCGGTGCCGTACTCCTCGCGCATGAGGGTGAGGAGGTTCGCGGCCTGCTCGGCGGTGAACGCGTCGGCGTGCTGGAGCCGCGTGCCGTGGAAGCAGTGCAGGCACTCGAAGTTGCAGCGGTACAGCAGCTGCAGGTACAGCATCCGGATCCTGCGGATCCCGGTGACTTCCCCGATCACGTGTGGGCCCCCTTCGACCAGTCGCCTCGTTGGAGCCCTGATCGTGGCCGAGGGGGCTGGGACCGCATCACCGCGTATACGGACGCTCCCGAGGACGTCCCGGGACGTTTCAGCGGCCCGCGAAGCCCTCCAGGAGCGCGATGACCCGTTCTGTGTCCGACAGGTCTGGCAGCACGACGGACGCGCCGGCGGCTGCCAGCTCGTCGGCGCTGTGGATACCGGAGGCGACGGCGATGATCTCCGAGCCGGTGGCGAGGGCGGCCTCGACGTCCCGGGGGGTATCCCCGATCAGCACGACCGGGACGTCTTCACCTACGCCCCGTAGGCGCTGGACCCGTTCCCGCGCGACCGCGACGAGATCGGGCCGCTGCTCGGCATCGGCCCCATACGCCCCAACAGGCAGATCCAGCAGCGGATCGAGATCGAAGGCGGACAGCTTTACTCGGGCATTGGCCGCGATGTTCCCGGTCAGCACCGAGGACACCCAGCCGGGATGCGCCGATGCCATCAGAAGTACGTCGCGCACTCCTGGCAGCGCCGTCCCCCGACGGCGCAGATCCTCCTGGCGCCTCTGGCCGGCCTCGGTGAGAGCTGCCTCGACCAGGGACCACTCAGGCTCTTCCCGCCCGTGCTGCTGGAACATCCCGCGCATGATCAGGCGATCCGTCCGGCCCTCCGTCCGGGCCGACCCCACAGGGGCGTGACCAACGAGGGCTGAGAAGGCGGCGGCATAGATCTCCTTGCTGACGCCTGCGTTCTCGATGAGGGTGTGGTCGATGTCCCATAGGACGATGAGCTGCATGGCGTCAGCGTAAGGACAGTCACCTTTCCCCATGCCGCGGGAACGTCCCGAAACGTCCTTGCCCGATCACTCCCGGCTCCGCTTGCATGACACCTGTGAACGAGCGACTGCACTCCGTGCTCGCCCAGCGCGGCGTCTCCCCCGAGTCGCTCGCCGAGCTTTGCGAGGTGGACCCCAAGACCGTTGGCCGCTGGCTTGGCGGTCGCGTGCCGCACCCACGGCATCGGTTCCGGGCCGCCCAACACCTCCGGGTGGAGGAGTCCTTCCTCTGGCCCGCCCCACAGCCACGGGCGACCAAGCCCACGGCCGCGTCAGGCAGCGAACTGGTCGGCACCTACGAGAACCGCGCCAGCGTCCCCCGAGACATGTGGCTCAGCCTCCTCCGAGAGGCACGGAAGCAGATCGGTGTGCTGGTCTTCTCCGGCACGTTCTTCGCCCAGTCCAACCCCCGGGTCGCCCAGATGCTTGCCGAGCGGGCCGCCGACGGCGTCCGCGTACGCCTGTGCTTCGGAGACCCGGGCGGCCAAGCCGTCGCCATCCGAGGACGCGAGGAAGGCATCGGCGACACGCTCGCCGCCAAGATCCGCGCCTCCCTTACTTACTACCGCCCGCTGCTGCCCGAGGCCGGCTGCGAAGTGCGGCTCCACGACACCACGCTGTACACGTCCTTGTTCCGCTACGACGACCACCTGCTGGTCAACCCGCATGTGTGGGGCCGACCCGCCAGCGCCAACCCCCTCCTGCACCTCAAGAGGGCTGACGGCGCAGGGTGGTTCGACAACTACGCTCAAAGCTTCGAAGCCGTCTGGGCCACCGCAAGGCCCTGGGCACCCGATCAGGAGGGCACCGCCGCACATGGGCAGGACTGAGTACTACAACGACCCGGCCGCACCGAAGGCGAACACCCTCATCCCCGCGAGCAACCTGCTCGTCGTCGACGAGAGCGGCGCCATCCTCCTCCAGCGCCGTCGCGACACCGGACAGTGGGCCCTGCCCGGCGGAGCCCAGGACATCGGCGAAACCGCTGCCCAGTGCGCGGTGCGCGAATGCCTGGAGGAGACCGGCATCGTCGCCGAGATCACCGGCTTCCTCGGCGTCTACACCAACCCGAACCACATCGTCGCGTACACCGACGGCGAGATCCGCCAGCAGTACGAGAACACGTACATCGGTCGCCCCATCGGCGGCGAGCCCACGATCAACGACGAGGCCGACGGCGTCCGCTTCATCCCGCCCGCCGACCTCGACCAGTACGACATCCACGCCAGCATGCGCCAGCAGATCGGCGACTACCTCGCCGGCACGTACCCCCACCTCGGCTGAGCCACGCTTGCTGCCTCCACCCGCGCGACGGCCGCGAAGATCTCCGGCGAAGCCCGACGGATGAAGCGGCCCACGAGACTGTCAGCCCCATAGCGGCCCACGATCTCCGCCACCCGCTTATCGGCGGTGGTCTGCTCACCATCGGGCGTCGTCGTCATGTCGCAGTACACGAGCGCGTCCACGACCAGAGGCTCGTCCAGCAACGGGAACTCGCGCTCCAGTACCTCCCTCAACCCACGCTCCTCGGCCTCCAGCAGCGCAAACGAATGGTTCGCCACCAACCGCACCAACCGCTCATCCGCACCATGCTCATCACGCAGGAACCGGGCCCCGTCGAGTGGATGGAACCCAGTGGCTGCCAATCGGGGTGCGTAGCCAACGTCATGCAGCACGGCCGCCGAGGCCAGTAGATCGGCGCTCTCCCCAAGGAGCGGCCCAAGCTCAACCGCCCGAGCCGTCACCCCTTGCGAATGCGCCCAGCGCCGTGGCAGCACGCTGCTCAATTCGTCCTTCGCGACGCGTTGGGCCCACTCGGCCAGTGACTCGTCCATGGATACGTCCATGCCCAACGAGGTACCAGGCACACCCTGAGGATGCCTTCGCGGCTGAAGGCCATGGGACACTTCACGTCCTTGCGCGTCGATGCCGGGCGGGTGCGCGGCATGGGCCTGCACATGGAGAGGCTTCGGAGGAACTGCCGGGCGTCCCCGATCCGCAGCCAGTCCGCGAGCTGGCGTGGATGCGCGGCACCAGGGGCCGCCAGCCCATCCCGTGCCGACGCCCACCGCTGGTGTGGCGGTGCGGGCCACGGCAGGGGCGTGATGAACACGAACTCATGCCCCGTCTGCTCCTTCATGTGCGCGGCGATCCTGCGCTCACCGTCCGGGTCCAGGTCCTCCTTGAGCCCCTCGGGCCCCAGCCGCCGGCCTGCAGGATCTGCTGCGCCTCGGCCATTGTGATCCGCGGGAACGGCGCCCCCGGCACAGCGACCTCGACCCCGAACACCTCCCGGATCTTCTCCCCATGGACCGCGGCCACCTTGGCAATGGCGTGCGCGAGCATCCGCTCCTCGAACGTCATCACGTCCTCGACGTCGTCGATCCACGACAGCTCCACGTCCACACCGGTGAACTCGGTCGCGTGCCGGGAGGTAAACGAGGGCTCAGCCCGGAAGACCGGCCCGATCTCGAAGACCCGGTCGATACCGGCCGCCACCGCCATCTGCTTGTAGAACTGCGGCGAATGGGCCAGGTACGCCGACCGGTCGAAGTACCCGAGCTTGAACACCTCCTCCCCGGACTCCGAGGCGCTCCCCATCAGCTTCGGGGTGTGCATCTCCGTGCAGCCGTGCTCCATGGCGTACTCGCGCAGCCCCTCCTCCAGGGTCGTCTGCACGGCGAACACCAGCTGCGCGGTCTCGCGCTTGCGGACGTCGAAAAACCGCCAGTCGAGCCGGTGCTCGGGCCCGGTCTGCTCGTCGATCGGCAGTGGCGTCTCCGCCAGGTTCAGCACCTCGACCGACTCGGGGACAAGCTCCAGACCGCCGAGCTTTACCTGGGGCGCGTCCACGACGTGCCCGGTGATCCGGACGGCGGACTCCGGGGTGAGGGACTCAAGGACGGCCTCTAGCGGGCCGCCGTCGCGCTTGTGGGTCACCTGGACCATGCCGGAGTGGTCGCGCAGGATCACGAATTGCATCTTGCGCTGCAGTCGGAGTGCGTTCACCCAGCCGGACACGGAGACGGCCTGGTCGATGTGGCCGCGTAGGTCAGAGGTCAGAACGCGGCTCGTAGTGTGGATCATCGCAGCCCTCCAGGGGCGTCGTCATGATCCTTTGGGAGTGCGGGCGAGAAGGGAACTCGCGGTACCACCCCACTTTCGCCGCCACCCGAAGGCAGCAGCCTCATTCAGCCCTGTGACGGGGGCGAACCGGCGGGGCATTGGGCCAGGCGGCCGTTCCTCCCCGCGCTCAGGAGGGTCTTCACCTCGGGCGCGAGTCCGCCTTCCCAGCTGCCGGCGGCTCTCTCTGCTCACGTGATCCTCGGCTACTCGTCTCCGTCGACGCGTTGCCCGAGACAGTAAGCATTCGAGTGGCTCGGTGCAACGTGATTGATGTCGTGGTGTTCGACGCTCCCGCACGCAGGGGATGCGGAGTGCTACGGGGCTAGGACGTTTCATGACCCCTGGTCGTGATCGGAAGGGATCGCTTTTCGTATTCTTGTTCGCCTTGCCCCTTCTCATGCTGTTCGATCATGGCTTGAATGCTTGGCCCTTTGCAGATTCCCCTGGTCGGATGAGTCGATTTTAGCCAGTCCGATCTTGGCTTGAATTGCCTCTTGGTGTTGGCGTGTAAGGCGTCCTTGCTGAGCTGTTGGATCTGTCTCTACTCTCGCCAACTTGTGTCGCTGAGATGCTTGGGGGATTGGTGGTAGCTGGGGCCGGTGGGGTGGGCTCTCCGATGTCGGAGCAGCGGGAGTTCGGGCTGCAGGAGGAATATCGGAGGCGAGTGAAGGAATTTGATCAGCTCGAAGCCGAACTGAAGGCGTTCAAGACCTTCCAGCGGATCTACTGGCTGTGTCTCGCTGGCGCTATCACTCTCGCCTTCCTTCTGGGATATACGGTCGTGGTTGGCCTGTGGCAGGCCAAGCCCCTCTTCACCCGGTATGCCGGCCTCGGGGCCGTCGTCGTCCTGTGGGTCGCGATGGGGTGGCTGCTGTGGCAGAACCGCAAGAAGATCGTGGCGCATACGGGGGACCTGCGTAACAAGCTCCAAGATCGGCAGACGGCGGCAGCCAAGCTGCCCCTCGACTCTCCTTCTGGGCTTCGGATCTACCGAGAAGCTTCGCTCGACATCATCGCTCAATATCGCAAATCGGCGGACAGTAACCGACGCGTCCACAACTTCTTCCAGTTGATCATCATTACGGGGTCGATCGTCACGTCGACACTGACAGCGATGAACGAGGGGGGAAGCCTTGTTCTGCGGATCGTGACGTCGGCGCTGAGTGCGCTTGTCGGTATCTCGGCTGGAGTGACGGGTTACTTCAAGTTCCGCGAGCGTGGATACAACCTCCAGTCGACAGCGGACGAGATCGAAAAGCACTACAACGCATCCCAGTTCATGCTTGATGAGTACGCGGGCAGCGGCGATGCGCCTCTTTCTGAGGAGGAGCGTTTGAGGAAGTACGCCGGCTTCGTTGAAAGGCTGAAGGAAGAGCAGAGGAAGCGTGAGCTCCAGCTCGAACAGTCCAGCTCGGCGAGCGAGGAGCGCGCCGCCTGATGGTTTCGGCAGCTGTTACGGGATGCGCAACGCGATGCATGACTACCGGTAGCGCGCGATTCTCGGCGATGGCGTTGGTTGGGCCCAGGCGTTGAATGCGCAGATAACTCGGTGGCTGCTTGCGCCGCGCTGGCAGTGGAGGGCCTGGCGCCTCAGGTGCGCCCACGGGGCATCCATGACGCCTACGACGGCTTGGTGCCTGGTCGCCCTCGCTTGGGACCCTGGCTACATCCCCTTCGTGCGGCACATGATAGCCAGGCACCCGGTTCTGGTTGGTGGTGAGCCCGGGGTGAGTCTCGATCGTTGGTCGTCCCTGGGCGCCAGGGAGCAGGCCAGGCGCCACGCATGGCTCGATAAGCACGGGGCTACTCCTTTGCACCGGTTGGGGGTTCCGGAGGAGGTCATTGAATTGGCTGGCCTCCACGTCGTTGAGTGGAAGCTTCCACCCGACCGGGACGCAGCCTCCATCGTCGCGCAGCGACGCCCTAACTCATCGGAGGGCTTTGAGCGAGGCCAAGGGTGAGCGCGCGGACGATTCCAGGCCAGCTGGTTGGCGACTTTCGGCACTGTCGCCCAACTGATCACCTCATGACACTTGCGTCATGTCTTCATGGGTAGCAATCGACTTCGAGACGGCCAACGAACACCGGGGGAGCCCCTGCTCCGTCGGGCTTGCGGCTGTGGACAGCGGACGGGTGGTGGAGACCTGGTCGGCCTACATCCAGCCGCCGGTCGCACACCGGCACTTCAATCCGTACAACGTAGGGATCCACGGCATCTCCGCCGGTGACGTGGCAGCGGCGCCCGAGTGGGGCGCGGTGTTGCGCGACATCCTGACCTTCGCTGAGGGCCGTCCGCTTGTGGCCCACAACGCTGGGTTCGACATGAGCGTGATCCGAGCCGCATGTGATGCCGAGGGGATCGCCTGGCCTGAGGTTCAGTACGCCTGTTCGCAGGTCGTTGCCCGCCGTACCTGGAAGCTGTTGAGCTACGGGCTTACCTTCTGCATGGATGCTGCCGGCCTTGCCTTCGCTGATCACCACAACGCCGAGGCAGACGCCCGCGCCGCGGCTGAGGTCATGCTCGCCGCGATGCGTGAGGCGGGGGCGGCGTCTCTGGATGAGCTCTTGGCGAAGCACGAGATCCGCTGGGGTTCCATGACCCCCGATGGACGGTGGTGGGGCAGCCAGTACCAGGGTTCGGGCGAGCGGAAGCCTGTGCCCGGGGCGGACCCGAACGCGGACGAGGACGGGGAGCTGTACGGGCTCACGGTGTGCATCACGGGCACGCTCACGTCGATGAAGAGAGATGAAGCGTTCGCGCGGCTTGCCGCAGCTGGTGCACAGCCGGCGGAGAACGTGACCAAGAAGGCCAACATCCTCGTCTCTGCTTCCCAGACCCAGCTCAAGCCTGGCGACACGCTGAGCGGCAAGGCCAAGAAGGCGCAGGCCCTGCTCGAAGCCGGGCAGGACATCGAGGTCCTGGATGAGGACGAGTTTCTGCGCCGCCTGGGCTCTTGAGACCCGGCCCGGCCTCTTGGACCCCCTGGCCTCGGCTCGACTTCTAAGCCGGGCGCGATCCCCGCTTGGAGGTGAACGTGCAGGTCAGCGCGCATCAGGGATCAACGTGTGCGTGAGCGATGCGTGAGCGGATGGGCTCGGACGGATGGGGTCCGAGCCCGTTGGGGCTCACTCAGCTGGATGGCGGGATGCCGCTGACCAGGCAAGTGACGACAGGTTGGTGTCAGGATTGATCGTCCTGGACGGGCTGCTCGGGACTCATAATCCGTCGGCCGTGGGTTCGAGTCCCACCCGCCCCACCGCAGGCCTGGTCAGAAGAAACGTTCTGACCGGCCGCCCCAGTGCCCCGCCCGGATCTCCGGGACGGGGCACTCGTTGTTTCGGGCCTCGGTGGAGATCAAGATCGGGTAACGGTTCCCCGGGGAGATGCCCCCCTGTGGAGCCATTGGTTCCACTTTCCCCCCGTGTGCGGAGGCATAGGTTCCGCTGACCGCCCCGTGTCAGTGAAGCGGCGGCGGCACATGCCGAACGATCTCAGGGGTGGCCGTTGTACTCCCGCATACCCTCGGGCGCGCTGACGCAGCGCGTCCGCTCGTTGATGAATGGACCGGGCGGGCTCCGCGCCACCGCGACCGCCGTGGCCCTCGTGATGACCGTCTCCTCGATCTACGGCGCCGAGGAGGCCGTGGCCCAGCAGGCTGCGAACCGGGCCGCCGCCGCACAGAACAAGGCCGCGGACAAGCCGTCCGCCGTGACTGCTGCGGCCGACATCGCGTCGGCGCGGGTGGCGGCGCGGCTGTCGGGCAAGCGGGTCGAGGCGTTGTCGGAGCGTACGGAGACTTCGACGACGTGGGTGAACAAGGACGGTTCGCTCACCTCGGAGATTTCCGCGGGTCCGATCCGCTTCCGCGACCCGGCGACGGGTGAGTGGCGTGATGTGGACGTGGCGCTGGCGGAGGCCGCGGACGGTTCCGTGGCTTCGAAGGCGCACCCGCGGGGCCTGCGGCTGGCCGGGAAGACCGGGACGAAGGCCGCCTCGCTGAAGGCTTCGCAGGCGGCTCCGGCGACGGATCTGGTGACCCTCGGCGAGGGCGACCAGGCGATCACCCTCCAGTGGCGTGGTGGTCTGCCGAAGCCGGTGCTGGACGGGACGCGCGCCACTTACGAGAACGCGGTTCCGGGTGCGGATGTGGTCGTGGAGGCGACGCGTACCGGGTTCGAGCAGTTCGTCGAGGTGAAGGCGAAGCCCGCAGTCGGGTTCTCGTACACGCTGCCGTTGCGGACCAGGGGTTTGAAGGTTGCGCAGCAGGCTGATGGCAGTGTGCTGTTCACGGACAAGCGGTCGAAGAAGTCGGCGGTGATGCCGGCTCCGGTGATGTGGGACGCGACGGTCGACAAGGTCTCGGGTGAGCACACCCGGCGGGCGAAGGTCGCCTTGAAGGTCGTCAAGGCCAAGGGCGGTGTCGATCTCGTCATCACCCCGGATGCGGGGTTCCTGGCGGATCCGGCGACGAGGTATCCGGTGACGGTGGACCCGTCCACCTCCACTCTCGGGAACCTGTTCGACACGTATGTGCAGCAGGGTGAGACGGTCGACTGGTCGAACGACACCGAGCTGGACTTGGGCAACCCGGGGACGAAGAACGCCGACGGTACGTTCCGTACCGCGCGTTCCTTCATCACCTGGAACACCGCTCCGGTCGCCGACGCGCTGATCTCGAACGCCACGCTGTCGCTGTGGAACTTCCACTCGGGGAACACGGACTGCTCGGCGCAGCCGTGGGAGTTGTGGACGGCGAACAACGCCTCCACCTCTTCGCGCTGGACGAATCAGCCGGCGATGGTCACGAAGATGGCGACCTCGACGGAGACCAAGGGCAATGCGTCCTGCGCCGCTGACGGCTGGGTCAACGCGAATGCGACGAGCCTGGTGCAGCACTGGGCGAACAACAAGTGGGCGTACTCGGGGATGGGCCTGCGGGCGACCGACGAGACGGATGTCAAGGAGTGGAAGCGGGTCAACTCCGCCAACGCGGCCTCGAATCCGCCGAAGCTGACGGTCACCTACAACTACCGGCCCAAGACCGGTACGAAGCAGGAGGCCGGGGCCCCGTTCTTCTCCTACGGCGGCTCCTACGTGGTCAACACGACCACGCCCACCCTGCGCGACACGTTCGTGGACGCCAACGGCGACAAGGTCAACGGCACCTTCCAGATCTACGACGCGGTCACCGACACGCAGGTCGGGAACGTGATCGTCTCGCCGTGGGTGAACTCCGGGCAGCCGGCCTCGGTGACCGTCCCGGCCGGGGTGCTGACGAACGGCAAGACGTACAAGTTCCGCACCTCTCCGTATGACGGGACGCACTACAACCTGGGCTGGTCGGCCTGGAAGACGTTCACCGTCGACACCAGCGCCCCTTCCGCCCCCACCGGCCTGACCTCCACCGACTACCCGTCGAACGCGTGGGTCAAGGGCGAGGGCCAGGCGGGGAACTTCACCGTCACCCCGCCCACTGCCGATCACAACTGGCTGGAGTGGTCCTTGGACGGGGTCACCTGGACCAAGGTGGTCACCGGCGGTGTCAACGGCACCAAGACCCTCGGCATCGCCCCGCCCAAGGACGGCACGCACACCCTGCAGGTGCGGACGGTGGACAAGGCGGACAACAAGTCGGAAGCCGTCTCGTACACCTTCCATGCGGGTCCGGGTGGTTTCGTGCAGCCCGCGGAGGGCGAGCGCACCGCCCGTCGTCTGCCGCTCGTGGCGGAGGCCGACGGGGCCAAGTACGACAAGGTGTCCTTCTCCTGGCGGCGCTCGGAGGCCGATGCGTGGACGGTGATCCCGGCCGGTGACGTCACCTCCGGCGGCACCCCGCTGACCGCCTGGCCCGCCCCGCTGGTGAACGGCAAGAACGCCGCGCTCGTCTGGAACGCGACCGACACGGTCAACCCGGACGGCACCGTGCAGATCAAGGCCGACTTCACCGGCCCCAACACCGCCACCGGCGCCACCCAGCCCCTCACCGTCATCGTCGACCGCAACGCCACCGGCGCCGCGACGGACACCGCAGGCCCCGGTTCGGTGAACCTGCTGACCGGTGATTTCGCGCTCTCCGCCACCGACGCCGCCGCGCTCGGCCTGTCGGTCTCGCGCACCGCCTCTTCCCGTGAGCCGCAGAAGGGCGGCGGCCAGGAGGGCCAGGCCGCGATCTTCGGCAAGGAGTGGGTCTCCGGTGTCGTGGCCGAGGCCGTCGACTCCGACTGGTCGCACGTGCGCAAGGTGTCGGACACCGCGGTGGACGTCGTCAGCTCCGGCGGGGACGCCATCCACTTCACCGCGAACGCGGCCCGGACCGGCTGGATCCCGGAGGCCGGATCCGAGGACCTGACCCTCACCGGCAGCGTCACCGGCTCCTTCACGCTCTCGGACACCGAGGGCACGGTCACCGAGTTCACCAAGCCCGACCCGGCCGTCGCCACCTGGCAGGTCTCCTCGACCCTGCTGAACGGGCTCAACAACTCCACGACCACCGTGGTCTCGGAGACCGTGACGGTGGACGGAAAGAAGCTGGCCCGCCCCAAGCGGGTCATCGCCCCCACCTCGGCCGTCTCCGCCGCCACCTGCACCGCCACGCCCGCCACCAAGGGCTGCCGCGCGCTGGAGTTCGTCTACGGCTCCTCCACCACCGCCACCGACCTCGTCTTCGGCGATGTCACCGGCCAGGTGAAGGAGATCCGCCTGTGGTCCACCGACCCGGGCGCCGCCTCCGCGACCTCCAAGGCCGTGCAGACGTACGCCTACGACGCCACCGGCCGCCTGCGCCAGGCGTGGAACCCGCTGATCAGCCCCGCGCTGAAGACGGAGTACACCTACGACTCCGCCGGCCGGGTCACCACCCAGACCCCGCCCGGCGAGCTGCCGTGGACCTTCACCTACGGGCAGGCGGGCAACGCCGCCACCGCCGGTGCCGGCATGCTGCTCAAGGCCTCCCGCTCCGGCCTCCAGCAGGGCACCACCAACGTCGAGCAGGGCACCAACACCACCTCCGTCGTCTACGACGTCCCGCTGACCGGCACCAAGGCCCCGTACGCCATGGGCGCCAACGACGTGAAGGCCTGGGGCCAGACCGACGCCCCGACCGACGCCACCGCCGTCTTCCCCGGCGACTCCGTCCCCTCGTCCCACTCCGGCGACGCGCTCACCAGCGGCTCGTACGCCCGGGCGGACGTGACGTACCTCGGTGTCTCCGGGCGCCAGGTCAACGCGGCGGTGCCCGGCGGGCACATCAGCACCACCGAGGCCGACCGCTTCGGCAACACCGTCCGCGAGCTCTCGGCCGCCAACCGGGCCGTGGCCCTCGGCATCAGCGCCGCCGACCGCGCCGTGCAGGCCGACCTCGGCATCGCCCAGCTGCCGTCCGGGGAGCGGGCCAACCTGCTCGCCACGGACTCGGTGTTCAACAGCACCGGCACCCGCGAGCTGGAGGAGTTCGGCCCGCTGCGGCGGATCGACCTCACCGCCGACCTCAAGGACGGCGCCACCCTCCTCGTCCCGGCCGGCACTTCGGTGACCGCCCGTTCGTGGACGGTGAACGAGTACGACGCGGGCCGTCCCACCGACGGCACCGCCAAGGTCAAGGACCAGGTCACCAAGACCACCACCGGCGCGCAGGTGCGCGAGCACGCGTCGGTCCAGGGTGAGCCGCGGACCGTGCAGACCGTGTACGACTGGGCCAAGGGCCTGCCCACGCAGACCGTCAAGGACCCGGGCGGCCTCGCGATCACCGAGTCCACCGAGTACGACGACCAGGGTCGGGTCACCAAGCAGCTGCTGCCCGGCGCCACCGGCACCGACGCGGGCACCCGCGTGACCACGTACTGGTCGGCGACCGGCACCGGCACCTGCCAGGGCCGCCCCGAGTGGGCCGACCAGGTCTGCTCCACCGGTCCGGCCGGTGCCATCACCGGCGGCGGCTCCAACCCGGCCCAGCTGCCGACCACCACCACCGAGTACGACTGGTGGGGCTCGGCGGAGAAGGTCACCGAGACCGCCAACGGCACCACCCGCACCACCACGACCACCTTCGACTCCGCGGGCCGTCCGACCAAGGTCGCCACGACCGGCGGTCTGGGCCAGGCGGTGCCCGAGTCGACCACCGAGTACGACCCGGCCAACGGCAAGGCGGTGAAGACCACCTCCCCGACCGGCGGCACGATCACCAAGGCGTACGACAAGCTCGGCCGCCCGATCTCGTACACGGACGCCGACGGCGGCACCACCACGACCGAGCTGGACCTGCTCGACCGCCCGGTCAAGGTCACCGACAGCGTCCCCTCCACGGTGACGTTCACCTACGACACGGCCGTCGAACCGCGCGGCATGGCCACGAAGCAGACCGACTCCATCGCCGGCTCCTTCCAGCCCACGTACGACGCGGACGGCTCCGTCAGCTCCGAGAAGCTGCCCGGCGGCTACACCCTCACCACCACCGAGGACACCACCGGTGCCACGGTCGGGCGGACCTACACCCGTGACAGCGACGGGGTGACCGTCTACTCCGACGCCACCACCGAGTCCGTCCACGGCCAGGTCACCAGCCACGCCGGCTGGTCCGGCCAGCGCTACGGCTACGACGCCGCCGGCCGCCTGACCTCGGTCGAGGACACCGCCGACACGGTCTGCACCAAGCGCACCTACACCTTCGACAGCCGCGCCAACCGCAAGTCCCTGACCACCGCCGCCGGCACCCCCGGCGCCGACTGCCCCACCACGGGAGGCACCACCGCCACCTCGACGTACGACAGCGCCGACCGGATCACCGATGCCGGCCACACGTACGACAACCTCGGCCGCACCACCGCCCTGCCGGGCCACGGCACGATCGGCTACTACGCCAACGACCTCGTCCACCAGCAGGTCAGCGGCAGCAACCGGCAGACCTGGCAGCTCGACGCGAGCCTGCGCTTCCGCAGCTGGAAGACCGAGACCGGCAGCGGGTCCACCTGGACCCAGACCGGCTCGAAGGTCAACCACTACGACAGCGACAGCGACAACCCGCGCTGGATCACCGAGGACACCGCCACCGGCGCGCTCACCCGCAACGTCGAGTCGGCCTCCGGAGACCTCGCCGCCACCACGAGCAAGACCGGTGAAACCGTCCTCCAGTTCACGACCGTCCACGGCGACGTGGCGCTCCAGCTCCCGCTGGACGTGTCCCAGACCCCGGTGGTCCTGGACAACGACGAGTACGGCAACCCGCGCGCCGGCCAGGCGGCCACCCGCTACGACTGGCTGGGTGCCAAGGAGCGCTCCTCGGAGACGCTCACCGGCCTCACCCTGATGGGCGTCCGCCTGTACAACCCGCTCAGCGGCCGCTTCCTGTCGCTCGACCCGGTCTACGGCGGCAACGCCAACGCCTACGACTACGTCCACGGCGACCCGGTCAACCGCTACGACCTCGACGGCCGCTTCGGCTGGGGCAAGCTGTTCGACCGGGTGGGCACCGGACTGGCCATCGCGGGCATGTTCGGCTGCGCGGCCTGCGCAGCCGTGTCCGCCGGCATCAGCCTGGCCCGCGGCGCCTACAAGGTCTACAAGGGCGACCGCTCCGGCTGGATGGACATCGCCGGCTCGGTCACCTTCGGCGCCGGCAGGGCCTTCTCCTGGTACAACAAGGCGCGCAAGGCCAGGAACATCGCCCGCTCGCCCAAGGGTGTGCGCGGCAAGTCCCGGGCCCACAAGCGGGCCCGCAGCCGGGCGGCCAAGCACCACCGCCGCTACCACCACCGCGTGGTCCGGCGGGCGCACCGCGTGGACAAGTACTACGGATGGTTCAGCACCGGGTACTCGCTCTACGGTGAGTACAAGGACTGGCGCCACCGCTGAGCCGTACCCCGTCCACGGGAGCGGGGCGGCGTGCGCGCACCGGCGCCGCCCCGCGCTCGACCGGAAACCAGACCGGAAGCAGAGAGATGAGCACCACCACACAGCCCTCGTCCCCGTTCCCGTCGGCTCCGTCGAAGAGTTCCGTCCGGCGGTTCGAGCGGATCCTCATGTCCGGACTCCTGCTGGTGTCCGAACGCGGGGACCGGGCCGCCGCCGCGGCGGCCCTCGCGGAGACCGAAGCGGTGCTGGACACGGTCGCCGGGGCCCGCCCGGGGCGGATCGCGCGGAAGGCCGAGCCGGTCTGGGACGAGGCCGTCTCCCTGCTGGGCTTCCGGGCGGGAGCCTGGTTCGTGATCGCGGCGGCCGTGCTCGTGGGCGGGCTGTTCCTGCCCCGCGGGGCGGCCACCGGGTACCTCGTGGTGACCCTGGCCGCCTTCCCCGCCGCGTTCTTCGCGGCCCGCGAGGCGGCCCACGAGATCGCGAAGTCGGCGCTGCGCAGGCAGCGGCTGACGGAGCGGGCCGGGCGCTGGCTGGCCCGGGTGCAGCGGGACGCGTTCGCGCTCCTGCTGGCCGTGCCGATGTGGGGGGTCTGGGCGCTGGTCGTCCAGCCGTAGCCGTAGCCGTTGCTGCACGCAGCCGCAGCCGCAGCCGCAGCCGCAGCCCGACGCAGGCGTGTCCACGGCCGTTGCCCTTGCGCACCCCGGGACCGGGGTGCGGCCGGCCCACCGGAGCCGCAGGCGGGGATCCTCCCGCCTGCGGCTCCGCCGTTTCCGCGGGCCGGGGTGCGGCCGCACGGACGGGGACGACAGGGCCGCGGGGCCGCGGGCCGTGTGGCCGCGGGCTCGCGGCCCGGCGGATCAGACGGCCTCGGTGGCGTCCGCCAGATGGTGGAGGACGTCCGCCAGTTGCTCGCGGCGGGCGTACACCGCCCGCTGGCGGTGCGCTCCCGAGCCGTCGCGAAGCAGCGCGGCCAGGGCGTCGGCGGTGTGGTCGAGGTCGCCGGCCGCGGCCAGTGCCGGGGCCAGCCGGTCCAGCAGGGATTCGGCGAGGGCGGCGGCGGGCACCTCGGCGCCGGTGTACGGGTCCAGGCCGAACCCCTCCAGGCCGTCGTGCGCAGCCCGCCAGCGGGCCAGGCGCAGTACGTCGTCCCGTACGACGGGCTCGGGCCGCGCCCCCTCGTGCTCGCGCAGCGCGGTGGCGACCAGGGCCCGGCCGAGGGCGGCCTGCAGGACGGCCGCGTCCAGGTCGGGGGACATGTCGGGGGCCCGGATCTCCAGCGTGGGCCAGGTACCGGAGGGCCGGAGGTCCCAGTAGACCATCTTGGTGTCGAGCGCCGCCCCCGAGCCGATGAGCATCTCCACCGCGTGCCGGTAGTGGGCGGTGGACGTGAAGTGCGGCGGGAGCCCGGCGGAGGGCCAGGAGCCCCAGGCCAGCGCCCGCCAGCTGGCGTGGCCGGTGTCCCGGCCGTCCCAGAAGGGCGAGTTGGCGCCCAGCGCGATCAGCGTGGGCAGCCAGGGCCGGACCCGGTTGGCGACGGCCACGGCGGTGTCCGTGTCGAGGGTCCCGACGTGGACGTGCCGGCCGCAGCCCACGAGGTTGTCGGTGAGCGCGCCGAACCGCTGGAACTGGGCGCGCTGGCGGGGTTCGTCGTGGTTGAGCGCGAGGGGCAGCTCCCGGGCCAGGACGGGCGAAGGACTGGCGAGCAGCCGGCAGCCGTGCTGCCGGGCCGCCTTGCTGAGGATCCGCCGCAGCCCGGAGAGCTCCTCGCGGAGCCGTTCGGCGGTGTCGACCACCGGAGTGGCGATCTCCACCTGGTAGCGGGTGCCCTCGGAGTGCAGCTCCGGCCGGACGCCGCCCACGGATTCGAGTACCTCCGTCGCGACGGGCACGAGCCGCCAGGTGCGGGCGTCGACGAGCAGGAACTCCTCTTCGACACCCAGGGTGAGGGGAACGGTTCCGGTCGGCTGCGCGGGGGCCCCGGAGATTTCGGATGTGCTCTTGCCAGGTTCGATCACTGCGCCTCCCTGGACATACGAGTCGTTTCATCATGAGCCGACCGGGGGCCGCAGGCGAACACCGTTTCGGTCAATCCCCGGTGAACTGCGGCGAGTTCCTCTGCGCCTGTTGTGCGAACAGCAAGCGCGGCGGACCTCGGGAGTGGCTCCCGGGGCCCGGGGTGCCGCCGGTGTGCGCGGTGGCGGTGGGCCGACGACGGCGGCGGCGGTACGGGCCGACCGGCGGGGGCGGGTGCCGCGGCGGGCCGGGCGGGACTGCCGTCCCGCGGGCCGGGAACGCGCTTTCGACCCGAGGGCGTGCGGTTTACCATCCCGTGTGACCCGAACGACCGCGGACAAAGCCCCCCAGGACCCGCCCGCACAGCCGGACGGCGGCCGGCCGCCCCGTGCGCGGATCTTCGCCGACCTCACACCGCTGCGCGAGTCCCCGGACTACCGGCGGCTGTGGCTGGGGAACACGATCGTCTGGCTCGGGCAGGCGATGACCTCCCTGGCGATCTCCCTCCAGGTCTACGACATCACCCGGTCCAGCTTCTCCGTGGGACTGGTCGGCCTCTGCTCGCTCGTCCCGCTCGTGGTCTTCGGGCTGTACGGGGGCGCCATCGCCGACACCGTGGACCGGCGCAAGCTCGGGCTGTACAGCTCGGCCGGGGCCGCCGCGCTGACCGTGGCCCTGGCGGTAGCGGCCGTGCTCGGCTTCCACCGGGTCTGGTTCCTCTACACCGTCGTGGCGCTCCAGTCGGTCTGCTTCGCGCTGATCGCACCCGCCCGCGCCGCCATGGTCCCCAAGCTGCTGCCGCCCGCGCAGCTGCCCGCCGCCAACGCCCTGACCTCGGTCACCAACACCTTCGGCATGACGATCGGGCCGGTGCTCGGCGGGGTCATCACCGGCTGGTGGGGCTACCAGGCCGCCTACATCGTGGACGCCGTCAGCTTCTCCGCCGCCCTGTACGCGATGTGGCGGCTGCCCGCGATGCCGCCCGAGCGGGCCGAGGGCAAGCAGGGGAGGGCCTCCGTACTCGACGGGCTGCGGTTCCTCGCCACCCGGCCCAACATCCGGATGACCTTCTTCTCCGACCTGTGCGCCATGGTCCTCGCGCACCCCCGGGCGCTGTTCCCCGCGGTCGCCGGACTCTGGTACGGGGGCGATGCCAAGACCGTCGGCCTGCTGGTGGCGGCCCCGGCCGTGGGCGCCATGCTCGGCGGGGTCTTCTCCGGCTGGCAGGGGCGGATCCGGCGGCACGGGCTGGTGATCCTGGTCTCGGTGGCCGCGTGGGGGCTGGCCGTCGCGGTGTTCGGGATCACGCGGAACCTGTGGCTCGGGCTGCTCTTCCTGGCCGTCGCCGGGTGGGCCGACACCATCTCCATGGTGTTCCGCACGACCATGCTCCAGACCGCGACCCCCGACGACATGCGCGGCCGGCTCCAAGGCGTCTTCATCATCGTGGTCGCGGGCGGGCCCCGGCTCGGGGACTTCCTCGCGGGCTCGGCGGCCGACCTGGCCTCGCCGCGCGTCGCCGTCATCGGCGGCGGCCTCGCGTGCGTGCTGGCCGTGGGCCTGCTGGCGGCCCGCTGGCGCGGCTTCGCCCGCTACGACGCGCGCGACCCGCAGCCCTGAGCGGGGTCCGGGGGATCCGCCCCGGACCCCGCGCCTCCCACCCCTCCGGCAGCCGCCGCCGTACCGGCCGCCCCGTCTCGGGGTGCTCCGCAGCCTGCCCGTACCGCAGGCGCTGCGGCTGCCCCCGGAAGGCCGGGCGGCCCCGAACCAGACCTTCGAATCCCCCCTGCGGCACCGACGCCGAGGGCCGCAGCCTCCAGCGGATCCAGACCCGGGAACGCGGCCGGGACGCGGAATTCACCCCGGCCCGGCAGTACGCCCACCCCGTAGGCCCCGGCCAAACCGGTGGAGCTCGCGCCCACGCGGGACGGCCGGCTGCTGGTCCAGGAGCGAGGTGTCACCCGCGAGTCCGCCGGCACCGTGCGGCGGTGCCGAGGGGCGGGCGCCCGGCCCGGCGGTCAGGACGCCGGGCCGACCACCCCGCGCGCGACGCCCAGTGCGACGAGGTCCTGCGGGCGCAGCCGCAGCTGGTCCGCCGTCAGCGGGGCCTCGTCCAGGGTCCGCTTCAGGATGGCCGTGGCCATCTCCGGTGCGATCACGGAGAAGTAGCTGTCCGGCGTGACCCACGTGTTCCCCGGCGCGGCCAGCGCCAGCGCCCCGCCCGAGCCGCCCTCGCCGATCAGCAGGGTGGTCACCGGCACCCGGGCCCCCGCCACCGCGGCGAACGTGTCCGCGATGGCCGCCCCGGCCCCCGCGTGCTCGGCGGCCGCGTCGTTCGCCGCGCCCGGGGTGTCCACCAGGGTGAGGACCGGGAAGCCGAGCCGGTCCGCGAGCCGGATCAGCCGGGCCGCGGTGCGGTACCCGGCGGGCCGGGTGGCGGTGCCGCACTGGGCCGCGTACGCGACGGTCCGGCCCTCCCGCAGCCCGAAGCCGCACAGCATTCCCGCATCGGTGCCGCCCGCCCGGTCCCCGGACAGCGGCATCCGCAGCTCGAAGTGGGCGTCGAGATAGGCCTCGGCGCGCGGCCGGTCCGGATGCCGGGCCTGCTGCACCGCCTCCCACCCGCTCGCGGGCGGCGGTACGGCGGCCAGCGCGGCGGGGGGTTCGGCCGCCCGGACCGGCTCCGCGGGAGCGGCGAGCACCCGCAGCCAGTCGGCGAGCACGCCCGGCAGCTCCGCGCCCGGCACCACCGCGTCCACGTGCCCGGCCGCGTACTGGCCCTCGGCCGTGTAGGCGGCCGGATCGGCATCGGCCGGGCGCACCCGGGACCCGGCGAAGCCCACCTGCGCCCCGGGCAGGGCCAGCACCACGTCGGCCCCCGCCCCGAGGGTGGCCCAGCCGCCGCCCGTGGTCGGATCGCGCAGCACCGCCAGCTGCGGCAGGCCGGCCGCCCGGGTCAGCACGGACTGCCGGGCCACGCGCTGGAGCTGGGTGAGGGCGATCATGCCCTCCTGCATCCGCGAGCCGCCGGTCGCGATGAGCGACACCAGCGGCAGCCGGCGCTCCCGGGCGTGCACGTACGCGGCTTCGAGCCGGTCCCCCGTGCACTCGCCCAGCGAGCCGCCCAGGAACCCGAACTCGAAGGAGATCAGCACCGCTTCCCGGCCGCCGACCCGCGCGGTCCCGCAGACCACCGACTCCTGCTCGCCGGTGCGCCCGGCGGCCCGCTCGCGGGAGGCGTCGTAGCCGGGCCAGCCCAGGGGGCCGTCCGTGCGGTCCGGGCGCGGCGGGGCGGGGAGTTCCGCGAAGCTGCCGGGATCGGTGAGGGCCGCGAGGGCCTCGCGGGCGGAGAGCCGGTCAGCCATGGAGGGCCCGCTTCATGATCTTGCCCAGGTCGTTGCGGGGCAGCGCGTCGAGGTAGCGGACGGTGCGCGGCCGCTTGTGCGGGGCGAGGCGGCCCGCCACGTGGTCGGCGAGCTCCTGCGCGGAGGGCGGGGACTGCGGATCGGCCGGCACGATCCAGGCGACGACCCGCTCGCCGAGATCGGGGTCGGGCTCGCCGGTCACCGCGGCCTCGCGCACCCCGGGGTGGTCCAGCAGGGCGTTCTCGATCTCCCCGGCCCCGATCTTGAACCCGCCGCTCTTGATGAGGTCGGTGGCCTTGCGGCCGACGATCCGCAGGTGCCCCTCGCGGTCCCGGGTGGCCATGTCCCCGGTGCGGAACCAGCCGTCGGCGGTGAGCGCCTCGGCGGTGGCCTCCGGCCGGTTCAGGTAATGCGTGAACAGGTTCGGCCCGCGCACCTGGATCTCTCCGATGGTCTCCCCGTCGTACGCGTCGAGGACGGCGCCGGACTCGTCCACCAGGCGCAGCGCGACCCCCTGCACCGGCACCCCGACCGTCCCGGGGAGGGAGGCCTTGTCGTCGGCGCGGACGCTCGTGTTCATCAGCGTCTCGGTCATGCCGTAGCGCTCGATCACCCGGCGGCCGGTGGCCGCGGCGATCCGCTCGTGGTCGTACAGCGGCAGCCCGGCGGAACCGGAGACCAGCAGCCGGGCCCCGGCCAGCGCCTTGACCAGCTCCGGGTCCCCGTCCACCGCCTCGGCCAGCCGGTGGTACATCGTCGGCACCCCGAAGAGCATCGTGCCGCCGCCCGCCCCGAGGGCCGCCGTCACCGCCTCGGCGCCGAAGCGGCCCAGGTGGTGGACCGAGCCGCCGCGCCGCAGCGGACCCAGGGTGCCGAGCACCAGCCCGTGCACGTGGAACAGGGGCAGCGCGTGCACGACCGTGTCGGCTCCGGTCCAGTCCCAGGCGTCCTCCAGCGCGTCGAGAGTGCTCGCCACCGCGCGGCGGGGGAGGACCGCGCCCTTCGGCGGGCCCGTGGTGCCGGAGGTGTAGATGACGAAGGCCGCGTCCTCGTCCCCGGCGGCCGCCGCCGGGAGCGGCGCGTCCCCCTCGGTGGGGACCGCCGTACGGGGGAGGGCCGCGAGCGCCTCCGGCAGCTCCGCGTCCGCCGCCGCGAGCACCAGGTCCGGGGCGCTGTCGGCCAGGATGTGGGCCAGCTCCCGGTCGCCGGTACGGGGGTTGAGCGGGACCACGGTGACCCCGGCCGCGAGGGCCGCCACCGCGCCCACCGCCGTCTCCAGGGTGGGCGTGGCCCACAGGGCCACCCGCCGGGCGCCCGCGATCCGGGCCGCCAGGGTGCCTGCGGCACCGGCCAGGCGGCGATAGCTCAGGACCCGGTCGCCGAAGCGCAGCGCCGTCCGGTCCGAAGGGGTCTCCAGGGCAGGGAAGAGTGTGGCCACGGGATCACCCTACGGGGTCAGGGCAGGGGCAGCGCGATCTTCACGGCATAGACCGCGACGAGCCCGTACCCGGCCCGGAAGGTCCACGCGCGGGCCGCGGGGGAGATCCGCGACCCCGCGAACGAACCGGCCGCCACGAGGAGTTGCTGCCAGACCAGGGAGGCCGCGAACACCGCCCCGGCGAACACCGCCCCGCTCGCGCCGCTGCCGAGGGTGCTGCCCTGCGCGGTGGTGAGGGCGGCGAAGTAGAGGGCGGTCGTCGGGTTCACGAGGGTCAGCCCCGTGAACCGGAGGAACGCGCCCCAGGGGGTGGGCCCGTCCCCGGCCCGGCCGGGGGTCCCGCGGTCCGGGGCCCCCGGGCCCGCGTCCGGTGCGGCCGCCGGTGCGGACCGCCCGCGGGACGACCGGAGCCCGTGGGTGGCGATGGCCAGCAGGATCAGGGCCGACAGCAGGCGGACCCAGGCCTCCACCCCGGACAGGGCCGCGGAGACCAGCGGGCCCACGGCCGTGGCCAGGCCCGCGTAGACCAGGTCGACCACCGCCACGGCGGCCGCGGCGGCCACCGCGGCGCGCCGCGGGCCGCGCATGCTCTGCTGGACCAGCAGCACGCCCACGGCTCCCACCGGCATCGCCACACCCAGTCCCGCAGCCGCCCCCGCCAGGGCGGTCGTCGTCAGTTCGCTCATGCCGCCAGTAGGCCTCCGCGGCTGCGCGCTCCGGGGTCGAATATCGGCCAGGACTGCGAGAATCGCGGTATGGACCGCATCGACAGGGAAATCCTCGGCGTCCTCCGGCAGGATGCGCGGATCTCGTACCGGGACCTCGGGGTACGGGTCGGGCTGAGCGCCAACGCCGCCGCCGACCGGGTGCGCAGGATGCGCCGCGACGGGGTGATCCGCGGGTTCACCACCCTCGTGGACCCGGCCGCCGACACCTCGGGCGGGCTCGTCGTCTTCATCGACGTCACCCTGCGGACCGACACCACCAACGAGGAGTTCGAGAAGGCCGTCACCCGCCTGCCCGGCATCACGGAGGTGGTGCACGTGACCGGCGCCCACGACTACCTCGTACGGGCCCGGGCCTCCGACCCGGCCGCCCTCGACACCCTGCTGCGCCGGCTCAAGCGCGAGGCCGGAGTGGCCCACTCCAACACCCGCATCGCCCTGCGCGCCGCCACCCGGCCGGCCCCGTGACCCCGCCCGCCGCAGCCGCCCGCGGTCCGCGGCTCAGAGCGCGGACTCCCAGGTCACGGTGGTGCCGCGGCTGCCCGCACCGGCCCCCGCCGCCCCCGTGGGGCCGTCGTCCACGACCGTCAGCCGTACCGCGCCCCGCCCGTCCTCGCCGGCTTCCGCCGCCACCTGCACCTCGATCGAGGTGACCCCCGTACGCCGGTGCGCCGCGGCCAGCGCCCCCCGCAGCGCCGTCAGCAGCCGGTCCGCGACCGGCTCCGGGACCAGCGCGTCCACCGCCCCGGCGAAGTGCACCGACGGCTGGAAGCCCAGCAGCGCCGCGGCCCCGCCCGTCTCCCGCAGCACCCGGCCGCGGAAGGTCGCCGGCGCGTCGGAGGGCGGCTGCTGGAGCGCGAAGATGGCGGTGCGGACCTCCTGGATCGTCGAGTCCAGCTCGTCCACGGCCCGGCCCAGCTCGTCCCCGACCGTGTCGGCGTCCGGGGCCGAGGCCCCGCGCCGCCGGGTGGCGTCGAGCATCATCTCCGTCGCGAAGAGCCGCTGGACCACCAGGTCGTGCAGGTCCCGCGCGATCCGGTCCCGGTCCTCGAAGACGGCCAGCCGCTCCCGGTCGTGCTGGGCGTCGGCGAGCACCAGGGCGAGCGCCGCCTGAGAGGCGAACTGCGCGGCCAGCAGCCGGTCCACCGCGTCGTACGGCTTGCCGCCCCGGCGGCGCGGCAGCGCGAGGGTGCCGATCAGCTGGCCGCCGCTCTGGAGCGGCAGCAGCATGCTCGGCCCGAAGCGCTCCCGTACGTGCGTGGTCATCCGCGGATCGGTCGCCGAGTCCTCGACGAACACCGGCTCCCCGCCGAGGAGCTGCTCCAGAACCGGGCTGCCGGGCGCGATGGTGGTGCCGACCAGGTCCCCGGGGTCGTCCTGGGTGGAGGCGGCCACGATCTCCATGCCGCCCTCCGGGGTCGGCTGGAGCACCACGCCCGCGGCCGCGTCCGCCACCAGCCGGGCCCGTTCCGCCACGCAGATCAGGGCGTCCTGGGCCGGCCGCCCGGTCAGCAGGGCCGTGGTCACGGCCGCCGCGCCCTCGATCCAGCGCTCGCGCCGCCGGGCCGTGTCGTACAGGCGGGCGTTGCCGATCGCTATCCCCGCCTGCGAGGCCAGCACCCGCAGCAGGGCGAGGTCGTCCTCGGTGAACGGCCCGCCGCCCTGCTTCTCGGCCAGGTAGAGGTTCCCGAACACCTCGGTGTGCACCCGGATGGGGACCCCCAGGAAGGTGCGCATCGGGGGATGGCCGGGCGGGAAGCCCGCGGCCCGGGGGTCGGTGGTGACATCGTCGAGCAGCAGCGGGCGCGGGTCGCGCACGAGCAGGCCGAGGATCCCCGAGCGCCCGTCCGGCAGGCGGGGGATCCCGGCCCGCTCCTCCTCGGTGAGGCCCGAGGAGATGAGCTCGGTGAGCCGGCCGCCGGTCGCGGCGTCCGGCTCGATGATGCCGAGCGCCCCGTACCGGGCCGCGCACAGCTCGCGCGCCGACTCCACGATGTGCCGCAGGGTCGCCTTGAGTTCGAGATCGGTGCCCACGCTGAGCACCGCTTCGAGCAGCATCGGCAGGCCGTGCGGGACGGTGCGCTCGGCCGCCCCGTCGCCGCCGGCCTGCTCCGGTCCGGAGGGGCGGGGCGGTCCGGTCATTCGGACAGCGGGTCCAGCACCATCGGGGCGATCTTCCCTTCGAGCATCGCGCCGAGTCCCAGGACGGCGCACACGTCGGGCCGTTCCGCGATCGCCACGGGCATGCCCGTGGCGTCCCGCAGCATCTGGTCCAGCCCCGGCAGCAGGGCGCTGCCGCCCACCATCATGATCCCCTTGTCGGTCAGGTCGGCGACCAGGTCCGGCGGGCACTCGCGCAGCACCTTGCCGATGCCGTCGAGGACGGCGGTGAGCGGGGTGTGGATCGCGTCGCGCACCGCCGCCGTGTCCACCTGGACGGACCGGGCGAGGCCGGTGGCCACGTCGCGGCCGTGGATCTCGGTGGAGGCGGGGCCGTGATCGGTGATGCCGTTGCCGTGCAGGGCCAGCTGGAGCGGGCGCACCGCCTGGCTCGGCAGCATGAGTTCGTGCTGGTGGCGCAGGTGCTGGACGATCGCGTGGTCGACGGCGTCGCCGCCGACCGCCACCCGTTCGGCGGTCACGATCGAGCCCAGGGACAGCACGGCGATCTGGGTGGCCGCGGCCCCGCACACCATGATCATCGTCGCGGTCGGCTGCTCCACGGGCAGGCCGCAGCCGACGGCCGCCGCGATCAGGGTGTCCACGAGCTCGACCCGGCGGGCGCCGAGCCCGACCAGGGTCTCGACCGCGGCCCGCTGGGCGAGCGGGTCGGCGTCGTGCGGGGTGCAGGCGGCGGCGCGCAGCCGCGGCTTGCGGCGCAGGGCCCGGCGGAGCTTCTCGCCGAGCAGGTGACGGAGCATCCGCTGGGCCATCTCGATGTCGACGACGGTGCCGCCGGAGACGGGGCGGACCACGCGGATGTAGTCGGGGGTGCGGCCGGTCATGCGTTCGGCGAAGGTGCCGACCGCGATGAGTGCGCCGGTGCGGGTGTTGACCGCGGCGACGCTGGGCTCGTCCACGACCAGCCCGGCGCCCTTGACGTACACACGGGTTCGCGCTGCCCCCAGGTCGACGGCGACGTGGCAGCGGCGCAACTGCTCAAGGCTGACGGTCACGGCAGGTCCTCCCGAGGCGGTGACGCTTGCTGATTCAAGACCGGCGACTGCTGGTCACATTTCGCATCTTTTCGGGCATATCGGACATCATGCGCGTTGGGCTGGGCCGGTCGGGGGGTGGTGCCGGTGCGCCGAGTGTGTCGAGGGGTGCTGCACGGGGGTGGTCTTCTGGCGTGTCAGCCCGCACCATGCCGCTACTACCCGCGCGTAACGAGGTAAGGGGGAGGCCGTGCTGACGGTCCGCCAGAGAGTCGTCGCCCTGCTCGCGCTCCTCGCGCTGCTCGGCGCACCACTGACCGCCCAGGCCGCCGAACGGGTGGCGGGCACCGCCTCCCACCAGGCAGAACAGCGCAATCCGGTGGTGTTCGTGCACGGTTACAACGCCGACCCCGGGGTCTGGGGCGGCCTGCGCGCCGACCTCCGGGCCGACGGCTACCCCGACTCCCGGCTCTTCTCGTGGGGTTACGACACCCACCAGTCGGTCAACGAGGTGCTCTCCGGACGCTTCGCCGCGTACGTCGACCAGGTGCGCGCCCAGACCGGCGCCGCGCAGGTGGACGTGGTCGCGCACTCCTTCGGCTCGCTCGTCAGCCGCTGGTACGTCAAGTTCGGCGGCGGCGAGCGGAAGGTCGGCCACTGGGTCTCCCTGGCCGGCCCCAACCACGGCACGTACATCAGCTGGGGCTGCGTCATCTGGGACCAGGCCTGCCGGGACATGAGCCCCGGCTCCTACGTGCAGAAGAAGCTCGCGGAGGGGGACGAGACCCCCGGGGCCGTGGCGTACGCGACCTTCTGGTCGGACTGCGACGAGGTGATCAACCCGGACTCCAGCGTGCCCCTGTCCGGCGCGTCGAACACGTACGCGGGCTGCCTCGAGCACAACGATTTCCTGGGCCACGACGGGGTCTCCGCCGGGGTCCGCGCCTTCCTCGGCACGTGACGCAGCGCAGCCGTCCGGGCACGCCGGAGGGGGTGCCGGGCGGCCGCCGTCACGCCCGGTGGCGGCCGGGTGGCGCTGCGGTGCCCGCCGTCCCGCCGGGCCGAAAAGCACACAGGATCCTTACAGGACGGCAGCGCCGACGCGGCCGGGGGTCGCATAGCCTGCGGGCGCCATGGACTACTGCCACGCCTGCCGGCGGCACCTCAACGGCGCACTGGCGTGCGCCGGCTGCGGAACCCCCGCCGAGCACCTGACCGCCGCCCCTGCGCCGCCCGCCGCTGCCCCCGCGCCGCCCGCCGCGGCGTCCGGGCCGCCCGCCGCTGCGGGGTACGGCGCCGACGGGTACGGGTCGCATGCGTACGGTGCCGGCGCATACCGGCCCGGCGCATACGAGCCCGCTGCGTACGAGGCCGCTCCGTACGAGCCCGGTGCGTACGAGGCCGCCGCACACGAGTCCCCCGGCGTCGGGGCGGAGCTGCCCGCGGTCGAGCTCGGCGGTCCCGCCGCCTTCGCGGAGTACGCGGGCCCCGGCCGGGAGGCCGGGCGCCGCCGGGCCGCCGCGGGCCGCAAGCGCCGCCGGGCCGGTCTCACCGTCGCGCTCGGGCTGCTCTTCGCGGCCGGCGGCTCGCTGGCGGTGGCGGCCCTCACCGACGGCGCCGGCGGCTCCGACCGCGCCGCCACCGTCGTGCAGCAGGATCTCGGCACCCGGCAGCCCGCGGCGCCCGAGACCCCCGGCGTCCCCGCCTCGCTGCCCGCGGGCCCCGGGACGGCGGCCGCGTCGGCCCCCGGCCCCGCCGGGAGCGCCGCCGCCGAACCCGGCACCGCCCCGGCCGACGGGACCGCCGGGCCGCAGGCGGAGCAGACCGGGGACGGCGGAGCCCCGGACGGGACCGGGCCGGGCGCGACGGAGGAGCCGGACGGCTCCGGACCCCAGGAGTCCCCCTCGGCCGGCGAGGGCCCGCGGGAGTCGGCCCGCCCGAAGCCCTCGAAGACGCGCGGCAAGCCTTCGCCCGGAGGCACCGCGAGCACTGCCCCCGCCGGCTCCCCGTCCCCGGTCCAGCCGACCGCGGAACCCACGCAGGACTGCGAGTGGTTCCTGTGGTGGTGCGTCTGAGCCCGGTGCGAGGGCCAGGCGCTCGGGTCAGCCCTGCGGCGGGCTGCCCAGCATCCGCTGGAGCAGGTCGCGCAGGACGGTGCGCTCCTCCGTGCTGAGCCCGGCCAGGGGCTCGCGGGCGAAGTCCAGCGCGTCGCGGAGCCGGCCGGCGGTCTGTACGCCCTCCTCGGTGGCGGCGGCCAGTTTCACCCGGCGGTCGGCCGGGTCGGGCCGGCGTTCCACCAGGCCGCGGCTCTCCAGCCGGTCCACGATCCCGGTGATGTTCGAGGGCTCGCACTTGAGCTTCTGGGCGATCCGGCGCATCGGCAGCGGATCGTAGGACAGCAGGGCCAGGACGCGGGCCTGGGCGCCGGTCAGCTGGTGGCTGGCCGCCGCCTCCTCGTACTCCTCGTGGTAGCGGGCCACGACGGCGCCGATGAGCTCGACGACCTCAAGGGTCAGGGGGTCTGTGCGACGGGGCATGGCACCAGCCTACTCATTTACTTGACAACATGAAATATCCAGGAGCATGGTTGTTTCAGTCCCTGAAGTAATCCGGGGGCGTCCGCAGCGCATCTTTACCGGGAGCACCCATGACCGACTTCCCCGCCGTCAGCCGCGAGTGGCACCTCGTCGCCCGTCCGCAGGGCTGGCCGACCGCCTCGGACTTCGCCCTGCGCGAGGTCCCCGTCACCGCTCCCGCTCCCGGCCGGATCCTGGTCCGCAACCTGCACATGTCGGTCGACCCGTACATGCGCGGCCGCATGAACGACGCGAAGTCGTACATCCCGCCCTTCGAGCTGGACAAGCCGATGGACGGCGGGGCGGTCGGCGAGGTCGTGGCCTCCGCGGCCGAGGGCTTCGAGGTGGGCGACCACGTCCTGCACGGCCTGGGCTGGCGCGAGTACGCGGACGTGAACGCCGCGCACGCCACCAAGGTGGACGCCTCGCTCGCCCCGCTCTCCGCTTACCTCGGGGTGCTGGGCATGCCCGGCCTGACGGCGTACGCCGGCCTCTTCGAGACCGCCTCCTTCAAGGAGGGCGACGCGGTGTTCGTCTCCGGCGCCGCGGGTGCCGTCGGCAGCCTCGTGGGCCAGTTCGCGAAGATCAAGGGCGCCTCCCGGGTGATCGGCTCGGCCGGCTCCGACGACAAGGTCAACCTCCTCACCGAGAAGTACGGCTTCGACGCCGCCTTCAACTACAAGAACGGCCCGGTGGCCGAGCAGCTCCACGGCGCCGCCCCCGAGGGCATCGACGTGTACTTCGACAATGTCGGCGGCGACCACCTGGAGGCGGCCATCGGCGCGCTGAAGGTACACGGCCGCGCCACCCTGTGCGGGGCCATCGCGCAGTACAACGACACCGAGCCGGCCCCCGGCCCGCGCAACCTCGTCGCGGTCATCGGCAAGCGCCTGCGCCTCCAGGGCATCCTCGTCGGGGACCACGCCGGGCTCCAGCAGCAGTTCGTGCAGGACGTGGCCGGCTGGCTGCGCTCCGGGGAGCTGAAGGCCGACGAGACGGTGGTCCACGGCATCGAGAACGGGGCCGACGCCTTCCTCGGGATGCTCCGCGGGGAGAACACCGGAAAGATGATCGTTTCTTTCACCCGCTAGGCTCACCTCCAAGCCGTCGCGATCGTGGGCGCGAGTCGCGGCGTCAACCAGGAGGATCCTTCCAAGATGTCCATCCAGCAGACCGACGTGCTCTACACCGCCGTGGCCACCGCCGAGAACGGCCGCGACGGCCGTGTGGCCAGCGACGACGGCCAGCTCGACGTGGTCGTGAACCCGCCGAAGGCCATGGGCGGCAGCGGCGCCGGCACCAACCCGGAGCAGCTGTTCGCCGCCGGCTACAGCGCCTGCTTCCAGGGCGCCCTCGGCGTCGTCGCCCGCAACGAGAACGCCGACATCACCGGTGCCACCGTCACCGCCGAGGTCGGCATCGGCAAGAACGACGAGGGCTTCGGCATCATCGTCAAGATCGTCGCCGCCATCCCGACCGTGGACCAGGAGCGCGCCAAGGACCTGGTGGAGAAGGCCCACCAGGTGTGCCCGTACTCCAAGGCCACCCGCGGCAACATCACCGTCGAGCTCGCCGTCGCCTGACGCGTCCTCGGCAGCACGTCGGCCAGGCCGCACCCCGCGTTCGGGGGTGCGGCCTGCGCCGTAAGCTGGCCCGATGCGTGATCTCGTGGGGGGTTTCCGGTACCTGCTTGCCGGACAGCGATGGGTGGCCGGACACGGCCGGTGGTTCGGCTTCGGGCTGCTCCCGGGTCTCGTGGCGCTCGTGCTCTACGCCGGCGCCCTGGTGGGGCTCGGCTTCGGCGCCGACGACTTCACGGCCTGGGCCACGCCATTCGCGGACGACTGGGCCTCGCCCTGGCGGGGCCTGTTCCGGGGGGCGCTGACCGGGCTGGTCATCGGCCTCGGCCTGTTCCTGTCGGTGATCACTTTCACCGCCGTGACCCTGCTGGTCGGCCAGCCGTTCTACGAGTCCCTGTCCGAGCAGGTGGACCGGGCCGAGGGCGGCGAGGTCCCGGAATCCGGGCTGCCGCTGTGGCGGGAGCTGTGGATCTCGGCGCGGGACAGCCTCAGGATCGTGCTGCGGGTGGCCTGCTACAGCATCCTGCTGTTCGCGCTCGGGTTCCTCCCGGTGGTCGGGCAGACGGTCGTCCCGGCCCTCGGCTTCTGCGTCTCCGGCTTCTTCCTGACCGAGGAGCTCACTGCGGTGGCCCTCCAGCGGCGGCGGGTCGAGCTGCCCGAGCGGCTGCGGCTGCTGCGGGGGCGGCGGGGGCTGGCCATCGGCTTCGGCGTCCCGCTCGTCCTGGCCTTCCTGGTCCCGCTGGTCGCGGTCTTCCTGATGCCCGGCGCGGTGGCCGGCGCCACCCTCATGACCCGCGACCTCCTCCCCGCCCCGGACCCCACCCCCGCCGCCCCGAACTCCACCCCCGACCCGGCGCCCCCCGCCGACCCGGACTCCACCCCCGACCCGGCCGACGCCTGAGATCAGGCGGGCGATCCGACGCGGCCCGGCACATTCCCGCCCGCCGGTGCGTGAAGCGCGGGGGCGAACTCCAGCCCCGCCGGCGTTTGAGGCGCGGGTCCGGGCGGAGCCCGGTGCCCGGCGGCAGCCGGGTTGTCTTGGGCCTTGCCCCAGACCCCGCTGCTCAAGCGCGGGAGGGGCTGGGGTCGGCCCGGCCGTGGGTGTCCGCGGGCCGTCGTCTCGGGGCTCTGCCCCGAACCCCGCTCCTCAAGCGCCGGAGGGGCTGGGTGTTGCTCGCCGCTCGGCGTGCAATCCGCTCAACGAGCCAGCGCGGCGGGGCAAGATCCAGCCCCGCCGGCGTTTGAGGCGCGGGTCCGGGCAGAGCCCGGTGCCCGGCGCCAGCCGGGTTGCCTTGGGCCTTGCCCCAGACCCCGCTGCTCAAGCGCGGGAGGGGCTGGGGTCGGCCCGGCCGTGGGCGTCGGCGGGCCGTCGTCTCGGGGCTCTGCCCCGAACCCCGCTCCTCAAGCGCCGGAGGGGCTGGAGTTGCGCTGCGGAGGGGCTGGAGGTCGGCCCGGCCGTGGGCAGCTGCCCGCCGTCGTCTCGGGGCTCCGACCCGCCCCGCGGGGTACGGGCCCCGCGGGGGCGGGGTCGGTCAGGGGAGGGCTGCCGTCGTGACCATCGGCGTCCGGTCGTCCGCCTCCGCGAGGAGGCATCCGTCCGGGCCCCAGACGGCCGCGCCCCCGCACCCCGTCCACGGCCCCGCCGGCCCCACGTGGTTGGCCAGGAGCACGGCCATGCCCGTGGCCGCCGCGATCGCCGGATGGACCGAGGCCCGCTCGCGCACCCCCTCGCCCGTGCCGTAGAGCGAGGAGGCCAGGTGCACCGTGCAGCCGTCCTCCGCCCCGCGGCCCGTCAGCTCCGGGAAGTGGTTGTCGTAGCAGGTCGCCAGGGCGAAGCGGACCCCGCCGAGCTCGAAGCGGCCGTCGCGGCTGCCAGGCTCGAACAGGCCCTGCTCCTGCTGGTACAGGCACTGCTTGTCGTACGTCGTCAGCAGGCTCCCGTCCGCCGCGTACACGAACGACGTCAGGGCGGGCAGCGGACCGCCCGTCGGGGCCGCGCAGTTGACGACCACGGCGATCCCGCACGACCGCAACGGGTCCAGCCGCGGGTCCTCCGGGTGCACCCACAGCCCGGGATCGGCGCGCAGCGCCCCGAGCTCGTAGCCGGTCAGGGCGAGTTCGGGGAACACCACCAGCTCGGCCCCCTGCTCCCGGGCCGCCCCGGCCAGGCGCACCAACTCGGCCGCGTTCGCCTCCACATCGGCCGGTACGCAGGTCAGCTGGGCTGCGGCGACTCTCATGCGCGCGCTCCGTTCCCACTCTCGTGCCCGGGTCCGCCCCCGGACGGGTCCTCGGCCGCACTCCCGTGCAGCAGGGTGACGAAGGCGCGGAAGGCCGCCGGCATGTCCACCGCGTCCGGGGCCAGCAGCCACTGGTACTGGAGCCCGTCCAGCACCGCCACCAGCAGCGGGGCCGCGTCCTCCGGGGACAGCCCGGAGGGCAGCCGGGAGCCGAACTCCGCCCGCAGGACCGCGGCCATCTCGGAGCGCACCTGCGCGTAGCGCGCGGTGAAGAACTCCCGCGCCGGATGCCCGTCCGTGACGCTCTCCCCGAGCAGCGCCGAGAAGGTCTGCACGATCCCCGGGCGCATCGCGTTGTACTCCACCAGCGAGGCCAGCAGGTCCAGCCGCCAACTCTGCGCCGTGTGCCGCGAGCCGCCGCCGGTGTCCCAGCGGTCGCGCTCCTCCAGCACCGCGACGAGCAGCGCCTCCTTGGAGGGGAAGTGGTGCAGGACCCCCTGCTGGGTCAGCCCGACCCGCTCGGCGACCGCGCCCAGCGAGGCGCCCCGGTAGCCGCGCTCGGCGATGACCTCCAGCGCCGCGCGCAGGATCTCCCCGCGCCGCTCCTCGCTCCTGGCCCTGGCCATCGGCCCCGTACCCCTTCCCGCACACGGTCGTCCGTCCGTCAGGAGGACCGTACGCCATGGGGAACAGATCACGAAAAGATAACAACACCTACCGCCTTACAGGCGACCGCGCCACCATGGGCCCACCCGCACCCCACCCACCCCAGGAGGCCGGCCGTGGCAGGCGCGACGACCCATCCCCACTCCGACCACTCCGACCACGACCACTCCGACCACGACCACTCCGACCACGGCCGCGCCGCCCACTCCGACCGGCTCACGCAGCAGGACCGGGCCCGCGAAGAGGCCGTCGAGGCGGCCCTCGGCGCCCTCGACCTGGACACCAAGGCCCGGCTGCTGTCCGGCCAGGACATGTGGACCCTGCCCGCACTCCCCGAGATCGGCCTGGAGTCCCTGGTCATGTCCGACGGCCCGATCGGGGTCCGCGGCGTCCGCTGGACCGCCGACGACCCCTCGGTCGCCCTGCCCTCGCCCACCGCTCTCGCCGCCACCTGGGACCCGGAACTGGCCCGCCGGGCCGGCCGCCTCCTCGCCCAGGAGGCCCGCCGCAAGGGGGTCCACGTCCTGCTGGCCCCCACCGTCAACCTGCACCGCTCCCCGCTGGGCGGCCGCCACTTCGAGTGCTACTCCGAGGACCCGCACCTCACCGGCGCGATCGGCACCGGCTACGTGCGCGGGGTCCAGGAGGGCGGAGTCGGCACCACCGTCAAGCACTTCGTGGGCAACGACTCCGAGACCGACCGCTTCACCGTCGACAACGAGATCGCCGAGGGGCCGCTGCGCGAGCTGTACCTCGCCCCCTTCGAGGCGATCGTCGCCGGCGCCCGCCCCTGGGGGATCATGACCGCCTACAACCAGGTCAACGGCACCACCATGACCGAACACCGCCGCCTCGTACGCGAAGTCCTGCGCGGCGAGTGGGGGTTCGACGGGGTCAACGTCTCCGACTGGATGGCCGCCCGGGCCACCGCCGCCGGCATCCTCGGCGGCCTCGACGTGGCCATGCCCGGCCCGCAGACCGTCTACGGCCCCGCCCTCGCCGAGGCGGTCCGCTCCGGCGCCGTCCCCGAGACCGCGCTCGACGGGGCCGTGCGCAACGTCCTGCGCCTCGCCGCCCGGGTGGGCGCCCTCGACGGCGCCCCGCCCGCCGTCCCGGTGCCGCCCGCCCCCGTCGACGGACCGGCCCTGGCCCGGGAGATCGCCCGCCGCGGCTGCGTCCTCGTACGCAACGAGAACGGCGTGCTCCCGCTCGCCCCCGGCCGCATCGCGCTCTCCGGGGCCGCCGCCCGCGAGGCCCGGGTGCTCGGCGGCGGCTCCGCCACCGTCTTCCCCGAGCGGGTCGTCTCCCCCCTCGAAGGGCTCACCGAGGCCCTCGCCGCGCTGCCCGGCGCCTCGCTGACCTACGCCACCGGCGCCGACCCCTCCGACGAACTCGTCCCCGCCGGCCGGGGGTTCACCCTCCGCGCCGTCTGCCGGGACGCCTCGGGCGCCGTGCTCGGCGAGGGCAGCCTGCCCTCCGGACAGGTCCAGTGGATCGGCGAGGACCTGCCCGCCGGAGTCGCGTACGACACCATGGCCGAGATCGAGGTCACCGGCACCTTCGTGCCCGGCGAGAGCGGCGCACACGCCTTCGGCACCCGGGGCCTGGGCGCCTTCGCCCTCACCGTCGGCGGGACCCTCCTGTGGGAGGGGGTCCAGGAGACGGGCGACGAGGCCGACCCCTTCGAGGCCTTCTTCGGGGCGCCCACCGAGCGCGGCCGCATCCTCCTCACCGAGGGCGAGCCGGTGCAGGTCTCGCTCCGCTGCACCGTCCCCGACCTGTCCGCCGTCCCCCTCAAGGCGGTCATGTTCTCGCTGCTCCACCTCGGCCCGCGCCGCGACCCCGACGCCCTCATCGCCGAGGCCGCGGCGGCCGCCCGAGGGGCCGACACCGCAGTGGTCGTCGTCGCGACCACCGAACGCGTCGAATCCGAGGGGTTCGACCGCAAGGACCTGGCCCTGCCCGGCCGCCAGGACGACCTGGTGCGCGCGGTCGCCGCCGCCAACCCCCGCACCGTCGTGGTCGTCAACGCCGGCTCCCCGGTGGAGATGCCCTGGCGGGACGAGGTGGCCGCGGTCCTCCTCACCTGGTTCCCCGGCCAGGAGGGCGGGGCCGCCCTCGCCGAGGTCCTCACCGGCGCCGCCGAACCCGGCGGACGGCTGCCCACCACCTGGCCCGCGGCCCTCGCCGACGCCCCGGTCACCGACGTCACCCCGCAGGACGGCCGGCTCGTCTACCGCGAGGGCCTCTTCATCGGCTACCGCGCCTACGAGAAGGCGGGGGTGGTCCCCGCGTACCCGTTCGGCCACGGACTCGGCTACACCGACTGGTCGTACGAGTCCCTGGAGGCCGCGCCCGCCACCGTCCGGGTCCGCGTCCGCAACACCGGCACCCGCCCCGGCCGCGAGGTGGTCCAGGTCTACCTGGCGCCGCCGACGGCCCCCGCCGGCCGGCCCGAGCGCCCCGCCCGGGTGCTCGCCGGCTTCGCCGTGGTCGAGGCGGGCCCGGGCGAGAGCGCCGAGGCGGAGATCGCCCTGCCCGCGCGGGCCTTCGAGATCTGGGACGAGGCGGCGGGCGGCTGGGTGCGGACCCCGGGCCGGTACGGGGTGCAGGCCGGCCGCTCGGTCGCCGACCTCCGGCTCACCGCCACCGTCGAGGTCTGAGCGCCGCAGACCCTCCCGGACCGGACCGGGGGCGGGCCCTGACACCCGCCCCCGGCTCCGCGCACCCCTCCCGCGCTCCCCGTCAGTGCGGCGGCCCGGCCGCCGTCACCTGACGGTGCGCCAGCTCCGCCAGCCGCGCCTGCCCGTCCTTGCCCGGATGGAACCAGTCCCACCGGCTCAGCTGGGACGCCGTGAACGGGTAGCGGAAGACCGCACCCCCGTCGTACCGGCACAGCGGATCCTTTGCACAGACCTCCCGCAGCACCCCGTTGTACGCGACCACCCGCGCCTGCACCGCCGCCCGCCGCCTGGCCGCCGCCGCGTCCACCGCCTCCGGGTCGGCCAGCATCGACGGGCAGATGCCCAGCTTCCAGATCTGCCGCCCCAGCGGACTGTCCCGGCCGGTCTCCCACAGCCGCATCAGGTCCGGCACGCTGGACACGTACACCTGCGTCTTCGGCAGCGCCTTGCGCAGCCGCCCGAGGCCCTTGGCGAAGTCCGAGCGGAACTCCTCGACCGGGGTCATCGAGGCCGCCGAGGTCCGGCAGGCGTCGTTCGCCCCCGCCATCACCGTGACCAGCTCGGGCCGCCGGGCCGCGGCCGCGTCCAGCTGCGCCGGGAGGTCCGCCATGCGGGCCCCGGTGCGCGCGAAGTTCCAGCTGCGGTCGGCGGCCCCGGCATCGCCCAGCAACCGGCTGGCGAGACTGCGCACCGCCGGGTCGTTCCCGGTGGCCCAGGAGGCCTCGGGACAGTCCGCGAGAACCGAACAGGCGTCGAATCCACGGGTGATGGAGTCACCCACAGCGGCGATGGAGGACGGATTCCGGTTCCACGCCGGGGCGGGCTTGGCGGGGGGCCGGGCCCCGGACCCGCCGGCCCGCTCGGCGCGATCCCCCGCGGACCCCGCTGAGCAGCCGGTACCCGCCCCGACCAGGGCAACTGCCAGTGCCGCCGCGGCCGCCAGCGCAGTGCGCGGACGGCTGCTCCGCGTGGTCTTCCGCATCCGGTGGTCCCCTCCCTCGCCGCGGGTCGCCCGGGCGCGGCGTCCTGCTGAGTGAAAGCTCGTGGTTTCCCTGTCCTCGGACCGACCGTACGTCACACCTGGACCCCCGGCGCACGGTAGCTTTTCCCCGTGGAGGGTGCCGCAGCAGCCCGTCCGCTCACCGGTGGCGCAATGTCAGATCGGTTCCGGTAAATTACATCACGTCACATACTGTCCGTTTTCAGGAGATTCACTCCCGATGTTGTTTACTATGGGTGACCTCGGGAGCGGCACCGGCACGAGGCCGCTGGGGAAGGCGAACCTCGTCCCACACTGGAGGTCCCGGTGACGACACGTGGAGTTCTGTACGTGCATTCCGCACCGCGCGCGCTCTGTCCGCATGTGGAGTGGGCAGTGGCGGGCGTGCTCGGAGTGCGCGTGAATCTCGACTGGATCAGACAGCCCGCCTCGCCCGGCACCTGGCGGGCCGAGTTCTCCTGGCAGGCCGAGGCCGGCACGGCCTCCAAGCTCGCCTCGGCCCTGCGCGGCTGGCACATGCTGCGCTTCGAAGTGACGGCGGAGCCCTGCCCCACCGCCGAGGGCGAGCGCTACAGCTCCACCCCCGAACTCGGCATCTTCCACGCCGTCACCGGCCTGCACGGGGACATCCTGGTCCCGGAGGACCGGCTGCGCGCCGCCCTCGCCCGGGCCGCCGAGGACGGGACCGCCCTGGAGGCGGAGATCGCCCGGCTGCTGGGCAAGCCCTGGGACGACGAGCTGGAGCCGTTCCGGTACGCGGGCGAGGGCGCCCCGGTGCGCTGGCTCCACCAGGTCGTCTGAGCGCCGTACCGCCCGGCGTCCCGGCAGCGGACCCCGGACGTGCGAGGGGCCCCGCCCGGCAGCAGCCGGGCGGGGCCCCTCGACGTGTGCGGCTCGGTCAGACCGAGCGGAACGCCAGCGTGACGTTGTGGCCGCCGAAGCCGAACGAGTTGTTGATCGCGGCGATCGTGCCCTCGGGCAGCTTGCGCGGCTCGCCCGTGACGATGTCCGCGTCGATGCCCTCGTCGAGCTCGTCCACGTTGATGGTCGGCGGGGCCAGCCGGTGGTACAGCGCGAGCACGGTCGCCACGCTCTCGATACCGCCGGCGCCGCCGAGCAGGTGGCCCGTCATCGACTTGGTCGCGGAGACCGCCACGTGGTCGAGGTCCTCGCCGAGCACCTTGCGCAGGGCCATGATCTCGGCGCTGTCGCCCTGCGGGGTCGAGGTCGCGTGCGCGTTGAGGTGGACCACCTCGGACGGCTTCAGACCCGTGTTGTCCAGCAGGTTCTGCACGGCGGCGGCGACACCGCGGCCGGTGGGCTCGGGCTGCGCGATGTGGTGGCTGTCGGCCGACAGGCCCTGGCCCAGCACCTCGCAGTAGACGCGGGCACCGCGCTTGGCGGCGTGCTCCGCGGACTCCAGGACGATCACGCCGGCACCCTCGCCGAGGACGAACCCGTCGCGGTTCTTGTCGTACGGGCGGGAGGCCTTGGTGGGCTCGTCGTTGTTCTTGGACATCGCCATCATGTTGGCGAAGGCCGCGATCGGCAGCGGGTGGATCGCCGCCTCGGTGCCGCCCGCGACGACCACGTCGGCACGGCCGGTGCGGATCATCTCCACGGCGTAGCCGATGGCCTCGGCGCCGGAGGCGCAGGCGCTGACCGGAGTGTGCACACCGGCGCGGGCGTTGACCTCCAGGCCGACGTTCGCCGACGGGCTGTTCGGCATGAGCATGGGGACGGTGTGCGGGGAGACCCGGCGCACACCCTTTTCCTTCAGTACGTCGTACTGGTCGAGCAGGGTGGTCACGCCGCCGATGCCGGAGGCGATCACGGTGCCCAGGCGCTCCGGTTCCACGGACGCGTCCTCGCCCGCGGGAGCGGTGTAGCCGGCGTCCGCCCAGGCCTCCTTGGCCGCGATCAGCGCGAACTGCGCCGAGCGGTCCAGCTTGCGGGCCAGCGGGCGGGGCAGGACGTCGCCGGGGTCGACGGCGGCCTGTGCGGCGATGCGGACCGGGAGGTCGGCGAAGCGCTCGCCCTCCAGGGGCCGGACCCCGGAACGGCCCGCGAGCAGGCCTTCCCAGGTCGATGCGCTGTCGCCACCCAGCGGAGTGGTTGCGCCGATACCGGTGACGACCACGGTGCGATTGGTCGGGCTCACAGGAATTCTTTCTCCACGTTTGAGGGGTGCTGAATTGTCACGGCGCCACCGCCGGGTGGCGACAAACGCTCGTCAGGCTCAGGCCTGGTGGTTCAGGATGTAGTTCGCCGCGTCGCCGACGGTACGCAGGTTCTTGACGTCCTCGTCCGGGATCTTCACGTCGAAGCGCTCTTCGGCGGCGACGACGACCTCGACCATGGAGAGCGAGTCGACGTCCAGGTCGTCGGTGAAGGACTTCTCGAGCTCGACGTCCTCGACCGGGATGCCCGCGATCTCGTTCACGATGTCGGCGAGACCGGCGACGATCTCTTCCAGGGTGGCGGCCATGTGGCGCTCCTTCGATAGCTGTCTGAAAGGTGAAACGTGGTACTGCGCGGCGTCCAGGTGAAACCGGAGCGCCTAGGGGAGGGTAACCACCGTGGCGGCGTAGACGAGACCTGCCCCGAAACCGATGACGAGCGCGGTGTCGCCGCTCTTCGCCTGCCCCGTCGCCAGGAGCCGCTCCATCGCGAGCGGAATCGAGGCGGCCGAGGTGTTGCCGGTGGTCTCCACGTCACGGGCGACCGTGACGTGCTCCGGCAGCTTGAGAGTCTTCACCATCGAATCGATGATCCGCATGTTGGCCTGGTGCGGGATGAAGACGTCCAGGTCGTCGGCCGTGATGCCGGCCGCGTCCAGCGCCTGCTGGGCCACCTTCGCCATCTCGAAGACGGCCCAGCGGAACACCGCCTGGCCCTCCTGCGTGATGGCGGGGAACTTCTCGACGGTGCCGGAACGGTACTCGTCCCAGGGCACGGTCTGCTTGATCGTCTCGGACTTGTCGCCCTCCGAACCCCACACCGTGGGGCCGATGGCCGGCTCGTCGGACGGGCCGACGATCACGGCGCCCGCGCCGTCGCCGAACAGGAAGGCCGTCGCGCGGTCCTCCAGGTCGGTCAGGTCGGACAGCCGCTCCACGCCGATGACGAGGACGTACTTCGCGGAACCCTCGACGACGAGCCCCTTGGCCAGGGTCAGCCCGTAGCCGAAGCCCGCGCAGCCGGCGGAGATGTCGAACGCCGCGGGCTTGACCGCGCCGACCCGGTCGGCGATCTCGGTCGCGACCGCCGGGGTCTGCTTGAAGTGCGAGACGGTGGAGACGATCACGGCGCCGATCTGCTCCGGCGCGATGCCGGCGTCCGCGAGGGCCTTGCCGGCCGCCTCGACGGACATCGCCGCGACGGTCTCCTGCGGGGAGGCCCAGTGCCGGGTGGCGATCCCGGAACGGGAGCGGATCCACTCGTCGGACGAGTCGATCGTCTCCAGGATGACCTCGTTCGGCACCACCCGGGTCGGGCGGTAGCCGCCGACCCCGAGGATGCGGGCGTACGGAGACCCTTGAGCAGGCTTGATCTTCGACATGCGGTGGGGCTCCTTCGCTCAGACGGCCGCGTGCTCGGCGATGAGCGCGGCGGCCTTCTCCAGGTCGTCCGGGGTCTTGATCGCCAGCGTGGCGACGCCCGGCAGGGCGCGCTTGGCCAGACCCGTCAGGGTGCCGCCGGGGCACGCCTCGACGAGGGCGGTGACGCCCAGCTCCTTGAAGGTCTCCATGCACAGGTCCCAGCGGACCGGGTTGGCCACCTGGCCCACCAGCCGGGCGACGACCTCGGCGCCCGAGGAGACGGTACGGCCGTCCTTGTTGGACACGTACGCCAGGACCGGGTCCGCCGGGGACAGGGCCTTCGCGGCCTCGTCCAGCGTGGCGACCGCCGGGGCCATGTGGTGCGTGTGGAAGGCGCCCGCGACCTTGAGGGCGACGACCTTGCGGACGCCCTCGGGCTTGTCCTCCGCGAGGGCGGCGATCTGCTCGGCGGTGCCCGCGGCCACGATCTGGCCCGCGCCGTTGATGTTCGCCGGGGTCAGGCCCAGCTTCTCCAGGTGCGGGACGGTCACCTCGGGGTCGCCGCCGAGCAGGGCGGCCATCCCGGTGTCGGTGACGGCGGCGGCCTCGGCCATCGCCAGACCGCGGGTGCGGACCAGCGTCAGCGCGGAGACCTCGTCGAGGACGCCCGCGTAGGCGGCCGCGGTGATCTCGCCGACGCTGTGGCCCGCGACCGCACCGAAGGAGGCCGGGACGTCCAGCGAGGACGCCGACAGGAGGCCGGCCGCGACCAGCAGCGGCTGCGCCACCGCGGTGTCGCGGATCTCGTCCGCGTCGGCCTTGGTGCCGTAGTGGACGAGGTCGAGACCGATGGCGTCGGACCAGGCGGCGAGGCGGTCAGCCACACCGGGGAGGTCGAGCCAGGGGGTCAGGAAGCCGGGCGTCTGAGCGCCTTGGCCGGGAGCGACGAGTACGAGCACCCTCACACTCTCTCTTGTGGATGGTCCGCGCCGCCCGTGGGGACAGGGACCAAGAACCGTCGGGGGAATTGTTGATGTCCGACAAAAGTCTAGGACTGGAGATCCCCGTCGGCCAGACGCCCGAGGATCAGGGCGATCCTCAGCGTGAACGCCGAGCGGACATCAGAGGGTGACCATCCGGTGACGTCTGTCACACGTCGAAGCCGGTAGCGCACCGTGTTCGGGTGTACGAACAGCATCCGAGCTGCGCCTTCGAGGCTGCTCGCCTGCTCCAGGTAGACGCTCAGCGTCTCCAGCAGGGCCGAGCCCGCCTCCTCAAGCGGTCTGTAGATCTCCTCCACCAGCTGCTCGCGCGCCGAGGGGTCGCCCGCGATCGCGCGCTCCGGCAGGAGATCGTCCGCCAGCACCGGCCGCGGGGCGTCCTGCCAGGCGGAGCAGGCCTTCAGACCGGCCGCGGCGGCCTGCGCGGAGCGGGTGGCCGCCAGCAGGTCGGAGACCACCGGGCCGGCCACCACGGGACCGTTCGCGAACGGCCCGATCAGCGACTTCGCCACCTGGAGCGGGTGGTCGCTGCCGCCCGCGATCACCACCAGCCGGTCCCCGAGCACTCCCGTGAGCACCTGGAGCTTCGCGTGCCGGGCGGCCCGGCGGATCGCCTCGACCGTCAGCTCGCTGTCCCCGTCCGGGGCCGTGCCCAGGACCACGCACACGTGCTCGGGGGAGTTCCAGCCCAGGGCCGCGGCCCGCGAGAGCGCACCCTCGTCGGCCTCCCCGGACAGCACCGCGTTCACGACCAGGGACTCCAGCCGGGCGTCCCAGGCGCCGCGGGCCTCCGCGGCCTGCGCGTACACCTGGGCGGTCGCGAAGGCGATCTCCCGGGCGTAGACGAGCAGGGCCTCGCGCAGGGTGGACTCGTCGCCCGGAGCGGCGACCTCCTCGATCGCCGCCTCCATGACCTCGATGGTGGTGCGCACCATCTCGACGGTCTGGCGCAGGGTGATCGCCCGGGTCAGCTCCCGCGGAGCCGTCCCGAACACGTCGGTCGAGATCGCCTGCGGGGTCTCGGGGTGCCGGAACCACTCCGTGAACGCGGCGATGCCGGCCTGGGCGACCAGGCCGATCCACGACCGGTTCTCCGGTGGCATCGCCCGGTACCACGGCAGCATCTCGTCCATGCGGGCGATCGCGTTCGCGGCGAGACGGCCGGAGGACTTCTCCAGCCGGCGCAGGGTTGCGGCGTGGGGATGGGCAGGGCGCGCCGGGGCCGCGGGGGACGCCGGAGAGGGCTCAGGATCTGCGTGGGGCACGGGACAAGACTGCCTTATCCGGCCGCCCGGTCGGAGTGCCGGGGCTACGGTGGCCCCCATGATTGATGTACGGCGCGGCGCTGACCGGTACCAGGGCGGGGACCGGGAGGCCGGGATCTCCACCCGGCACGCCTTCTCCTTCGGGGGCTTCTACGACCCGGACAACCTGCGCTTCGGCGCGCTCATGGCGTGCAACGAGGAGAGCCTCGCGCCCGGCGCCGGCTTCGACGAGCACCCGCACAGCCACACCGAGATCGTCACCTGGGTCACCGAGGGCGAACTCACCCACCGGGACTCGGCCGGGCACGCCACCGTGCTGCGCCCCGGCGACGTGCAGCGGCTCAGCTCCGCGTCCGGGGTGCGGCACGTGGAGCGCAACGACGGCGGGCTGCCGCTGCGGTTCGTGCAGATGTGGCTGGCTCCGGTGGAGCCGGGGGGCGAACCCGGCCACGAGGTGGTGCGCGGGCTCCCCGACGGCACCCCGTACGAGGTGCCCCGCGCCCGCGCCGTCCTGCACGTGCGGCGGCCCGGGGCGGGGGAGCGGATCGCGGTGCCGGCGGCGCCGCGGGTGTACCTCCACGTGGTCGCGGGGGAGCTGGAGCTCGCCGGGGGCCCGGACGGCGCGCCGGAGCGGCTCGCCCCGGGGGACTCGGCGCGGATCACGGGCGCCGAGGGACTGGAGGTCCTGGCCCGGACCCCGGGGGAGCTGCTCCTGTGGGAACTCGGCTGAGTCCCGCGGCTACTTGAGGTAGACGATGCCGTCCGTGGTGATGGTCGGGCGGCCCGCGGTGCCCACGACGGCGATCTTCAGCTTGTGCGTGGCACTGGTGGTCCACGTCTTGGTGAAGAGCGCGTCCCGGTACTTGGTGGTCGCCGACTTCAGGTCCACGGTCGCCACCTTGACCCCGTCCAGGTAGACGTACGCCTGGCCGGAGGTGCCGGCCCGGGAGACCACCCAGGCCACCGAGCGGCCGGTGAAGGTCCAGGTGAGGCTGGAGCCGGGGGTGGCGCTGGAGAGCGAGGTGCCGCCGAGGTAGCTGGTCGAGGAGCGGCTGCTCCACGTGCCGGTCTTCGCGGCCGCCGTCTCCTGGAGGATGACCGGGGTGCCGGCGACCGAGGCCGCGGCGGTGTTCCCGGCGAAGTCGTAGGCCGTCAGGTTCCAGCTGGTGGCCACCCCGGACTTGGCGCTCTGGGGGGAGCTCAGGGTGCTCGCCGCGTAGGTCGCCGCCAGCGGCGCGGTCAGCCGTACGTCCTTCAGCGCGCCGGTGTCGGCGGCCTTCCACGCGAGGGTGACGGGGACGGCGGTGGTGTTCACGGTCCCGGCGCGCAGGGCCAGCGAGGGCTTGGCGGTGAAGGTGGGCGCGGTGGTCTCGGCGACCACGGTGACCGCGGCGGAGGTGGCGGTCCTGCCGGACTGGTGGGTGGCGCGGACCTGGACCCGGTGGCTGCCGAGGGCCAGGGACGCGGCGGCCGAGGTGGCCGTCCCGGAGGCGGTGGCCACGGACGTGCCGTCGACCAGCAGCTCGTACCTGGTGATCAGCGGAGCGGGGGTGGTGGCGCCCCAGCCGACGGTGATCCGTCCCTTGGTCCAGTACGTCCCGCCGGAGAGGGAGGCGCCGGTCACGCTCTTGACCGCGAGTCCGGCGACCGGGCCGCTCGCCCAGGAGCGGATCAGGGGCAGCTGGCCGTAGAGGGTGGTGCCCGGGCACTCGGTGGCGTAGCCGTCGCGGTGGCCGGAGATCCGCTGGAAGGTCGCGGTCTGGCCGGCGGTGAACTTGCCGTTGTTGATCGCAGCGGTCATCTGGACCGTGCTCTGCGGGTCGTAGCGGTACTGGCCGAGCTTCCAGGCGGCGATGCGGGCCACGGCGGTCTTCGCCACGGCCTCGGCGTCCACGTCGGTGTAGCTGCCGATGACCGCGATGCCGGCGGTGTCGGTGTTCCAGCCCATGGTGTGGGCGCCGATGACGGGCAGGTCGAGCCCGCCCTTGCGGCCCTCGAAGACCGTGCCGCACTTGTCGACGAGGAAGTTGTAGCCGACGTCCTTCCAGCCGTTCGTCTTCACGTGCAGCGTGTGGATGCCGCGGACGATCGCCGCCGAGTCGGCGCAGGTGTAGGTGTTCGTCTGCGCGGTGTGGTGCACGAAGACGGCCTTGACCTCCTTGCCGTAGGTCGGGGCCTCGTCGTTCATCGTCTCGTCGGCGCCCCACTGGGCGCGCGTGACGTACGCCGGCTGCGGCACGGTGGAGACCGGCGCGGTGGGCGGCGAGGACACGCTCGGGCTCGGCACGGCCGAAGCCGAGGCGGAGACCGCGGGGGAGGCGCTCTCGGTGGGCGCGGTGGTGGGCTCCGTCGTGGGCGCTTCGGAGGTGGCCGGGGCGCCGGTGCCGGTGGCCTCCGGGGTGGGCGCGGCCGACTCGGTGGCCGACGGGCCGGTCGAGGCCTCCGGGGTCTGCGTCGGCCCCTCCGTCTCGGTGCCCTCGGCCTCGGCCGCGTCCACGGCGAAGGCGGCGGGCTCGGCCCGCAGCACGCGGGAGGCGCCCGGGTCCACCATGTCCACGCGCAGTCCGGCGGGCAGCTTCGCGCCCTTGCCGGTCACCCGGACCTCGACCCCGTCCGAGGGGCCGGCCCAGGCGGGCTCGGAGACCCCGCGCAGACCGGGGCGGGCGGCGCCGTCGTTGAAGGACTCGCCCTCGGAGCCCAGGTCGAGCCACCGGGACCAGCTGCCGGACCGGGTGGAGTGGGTGCGGACCTGGATCCGGCCGTCCACCCTGCGCCCGGGGTCGTCCCAGGACACCGCGAGCATGCTGAAGGCCTTGGTGTCCTCGTCCTTGAAGACGGCCTCGTTGCCGGACACGGCCAGGCCCGCCGTGCGGACCTTCGAGACCACGGGACCGGAGGCGATGCCCGGGGCCTTGCCGTCGTCGCCGTCGAAGGCATCCGTGCCGGTCACACCCTGGAGGGTGAGTACGCCGACGATGCCGGTGGCGACGGTCGCGGCCGTCACCCAGATTCTGCGCGTGCGCACCGGTGGTCTCCGTGATCCCAGGGGAATGAGAAACGGAATCTACCGATCGATTTCCGTCGGGCAACCGGGAGGAACCGCCGGAACCAGACAGATCATCAGCATGTGTGGTGTGATCTACGTCTCAACGGCCCAGTGTGAGCCCGGAGAGCACCGCATCGGTGAACTCCGGCCAGACCTCGACCGCCCACGGGCCGAACGGACGGTCCGTCAGCGCCACGCACGCCGCCCGCGCCTGCGGGTCCACCCACAGGAACGTGCCGGACTGGCCGAAGTGCCCGAAGGTGCGCGGCGAGGAGTTCCGGCCGGTCCAGTGCGGGGACTTCCCGTCGCGGATCTCGAAGCCCAGCCCCCAGTCGTTGGGCACCTGGTGCCCGTACCCGGGCAACACGCCCTTGAGCCCCGGGTGCACCACCGCCGTGGCCTCGGCGACCGTGCGGGCGTCCAGCAGCCGCGGGGCCTGGAGCTCGGCCGCGAAGCGCACCAGGTCCGAGACCGTCGAGACGCCGTCCTTCGCGGGGGAGCCCTCCAGCGAGGTCGAGGCCATGCCGAGCGGCTCCAGCACCGCCTGGTGCAGGTACTCGGCGAACGGGATGTCGGTCGCCTTCGCGATGTGGTCCCCGAGCACCTCGAAACCGGCGTTCGAGTACAGGCGGCGCTCCCCGGGCGGGGCCATCACCCGGTGCTCGTCGAAGGCCAGTCCGCTGGTGTGCGCCAGCAGGTGCCGTACGGTCGCCCCCTCGGGCCCCGCCGGCTCGTCGAGCTCGATCGCACCCTCCTCGTACGCCACCAGCGCGGCGTAGGCGGCGAGCGGCTTGGTGACGGAGGCCAGCGGGAAGCGGTGGTCCACCGGGCCGTGGCTCCCGGCGAGGGTGCCGTCGGCGCGCACGACGGCCGCCGCAGCGGTGGGTACCGGCCAGTTCTCGATCATCCGCAGGCTTTCCATGCCCCGAGCCTACTTGTTCGGCCCGGCGGGATCCGGAGCCGATCTCCGGGATCGTCCGGCCGCTGCTTGCCTGGAGTGCACTCGAACGTTCTAGCGTGGGGGTCATGAACCTGACGGAGACCCGGTACACGATCAGCGAGGTCGCGGCACGGACCGGTCTGACCCAGCACACGCTGCGCTGGTACGAGCGGATCGGGCTGCTGCACCACGTGGACCGGTCGCACTCCGGGCAGCGCAGGTTCAGCGAAGCGGACCTGGCCTGGCTGGACTTCGTCGGCAAGCTGCGCAGCACCGGGATGCCGGTGGCCGACATGGTCCGGTACGCGGAGCTCGTCCGCGAGGGGGACCACACCTTCGACGAGCGGCGGGAACTGCTGGAGCGCACCCGCCGCGAGGTGGCGGCGCGCATCGACGAGCTCACCGGAACGCTTTCCATACTCGACTACAAGATCGGTTTATACACCGGAAAGGCTCAGCCTTGACGAACGGCAAGATCGCACAGGTGCAGCTCGGCGCGGGCGGCCCGCTGGTGGGCGTCCAGGGCCTGGGCTGCATGGGCATCAGCGACTTCTACGGGGACACCGACGAGGCGGCCGCCCGCGAGACCCTCGACGCGGCGCTGGCCGCGGGGGTCACCCTCTTCGACACCGCCGACATCTACGGGCGCGGGGCCAACGAGGAGTTCCTCGCCCCCTTCCTCGCCGCACACCGCGAGGAGGTCGTGCTCGCCACCAAGTTCGGCATCGAGCGCACCGACGACCCGCACTACCGGGGCATACGCAACGACCGCGGGTACATCCGGCAGGCCGCCGAGGACAGCCTGCGCCGCCTCGGCACCGACACCATCGACCTCTACTACATGCACCGCCGCGATCCGCAGGTGCCGCTGGCCGAGTCGGTCGGCGCGATGGCCGAGCTGGTCGCCGAGGGCAAGGTCCGCCACCTCGGCCTGAGCGAGGTCACCGGCGCCGAGCTGCGCGAGGCGCACTCCGTGCACCCCATCGCGGCCGTGCAGTCCGAATGGTCGCTCTTCAGCCGGGACGTGGAGATCAGCGTGGCGGGCGCGGCCGCCGAGCTGGGCGTGGCCTTCGTGCCGTACTCCCCGCTCGGCCGCGGGTTCCTGACCGGGGCCTTCGCGGACGCCGGCAAGGAGCTGTCCGACGGGGACTTCCGCCGGTTCCAGCCGCGGTTCACCGGCGACAACGCCAAGGCCAACGCCGCGCTGCTGGAGCCCGTACGGGAGATCGCCGAGGCGCACGGGGCCACCCCGGCGCAGGTGGCCCTGGCCTGGGTGCACCAGCGGGCGCAGGTGCACCCCGGCCTCACCGTGGTCCCGATCCCCGGCACCCGCAAGAGCAGCCGGCTCGCCGAGAACCTCGCGGCGGCCGCGCTCACCCTCAGCGCGGCGGAGCTGGAGCGGCTGGAGCCGATCGCCGGCGCCGTGGCCGGCGACCGGTACCCGGACATGAACTACACCTCGGCGGCCCGCGAGGCGTGACCGGCCGGGGGCCCGAGGGCCCGGCGGCGGGGCGGGGGTGTCCGCCCCGCCGGTCACAGCTCCGCGAGCAGCTCCGCCTTCTTCGAGCTGAACTCGGCGTCGGTGAGCAGACCGGCGCCGTGCAGCTCGCCGAGGTGGCGGATCCGCTCGGCGATGTCGGCCGGGTCCCGGCGGGCCGGCCGGACCGCGGCCACCGGCAGCGCCGGAGCCCGTCCGCGCACCGCCCGCAGCACGGCCGCCGCGAACGGCAGCGACTCGTACACCGCTCCGTAGCCGAGGCCGAAGAGGACCGCCGACGGGTCCTGGTCGGCCGGTACGGCCCCCGCGGCCGCACCGCCCGCCCCGGATCCCTCGCGGCGCACCAGCCTCAGGTACCCGCCCGGCTCCTCCGGGGTGCGCCACTCCACCCCGCAGATCCCGTCCAGCCCGAAGTGCTGGTCCCCCGCCTTCCACTTCGTGCTGGAGGCGCCGGTGCGGGACCAGCGGAACGTGACCGCCGAGCCGTCGAAGACGGCCTTCGCGTCGTAGCCCTTGAACTGGAGCGGGGCCTCCGGCGCCGGGACCAGGAAGCGCCCGGCCGGCTCCTCGCGGTCCGCGGCCATCGCCGAGCGCAGCTCGTCCGCGAGCCCCGCGGCCGCCGCGGTCCGCTCGGCGGGCAGCACGAGGCGGTACGGATCGGAGCTCTCGCGCAGCTGTCCCGCGGCGGCCTCCATCAGCGGATCGGCGCCCGGGCGCGGCACGGCGTGCAGCACCACGGTGTCCCGCTTCCCCGGGGTCAGCGTCACGGCGGCCAACGCGTCGTACGGAATGCGTCGTTGACCCAGCGCAGACCACAAGCGTGGTGTGCGGATCCCCCGTTCGAAGCGGATGAGCACCGAATCCGAGTGGAACTCCCACACGGCATGATTTCCGGCCAGCACTTCACCCATGCGGCTCATCGTAAGCGGCCTCCCCACCGGCGTCCCCCTCACTGCCGGGGGCGATTTTCCCGCATGTACGCGTGTCAGTACCCTTCCGTGCCGGAAATTCCACGGCGGCAGTCGGCATCGCTCTCGGCGCAGACCACGGAACCGAACGAACCGGTTCCGATTCGGGCGAAGTTGTCCACCGCCACCGTGCCTGGCTCAAAGTAACCGGTGTGCCCCTCGGCGCCCCCCGCGGAGAGCCGCCGGGCCCCGAAACCGGAGGAGACCGGGTCGGCCCCGTGGCCCACCCCGCCGACCTCCAGGTACGGAACGTCCGCGATCCAGTCCCCGGGATCGCGCATCGCCCAGATCCTGGCGTCCGTCCCCAGGCCGGCGGCGCTCCCGGCCCGCATGCCGGGACTCCCCGCCACGCCCACGTCGGTGACCCGGGCGGGCAGGCCGCGCGCCGCGACCCCGCACACCACCGAGCCGTAGCTGTGGCAGAACAGCGCCACCGAGGAGCGCCCGGGCAGCGAGTCCACCAGCGAGGTCAGCCGCCGCGCGCCCTCCGCGGCGAGCCGCCCGGTGGCCGCGTCCATGCCGACCCCCTCGGGCGCGGTGTACCCGGCCCAGGCGATGACCGCCGTACGGACCCCCGGCGCGGCCGCGTGCTCGGCCCGGTACAGGGAGTCCGCCATGCCGACGGGCGCGGTGTAGCGGCGCGCGGTCCGCTCGAACGTCAGCAGGTTGGTGTCCACGCCCGGCACGATCACCGAGACCCGGCGGGCCTGGTCGAGGTCGCCGAACACCTCGGCGACCCGGCCGCTGCCGGTGGGGTCGAAGACCAGGATCTGCCGGCCGTCCTCCTCCAGGGAGGCGAACCGGTGGGAGAGCCGCCGGGCCTGGTCACGGTCCGCGGGGGCCAGCCGGTAGTCGGCCGCCCGGCGCAGCGCGGCCGTCCGGGCCCGCCCCAGCGCCAGCCGGTTGGCCCGGTAGCGCACCGCGGCCGGCACCCCGTCCAGATTGCCCACGGCCAGCGGGTGCCGCTCGGCCAGCCGGGCCCGCTGGCCCGGGTCGAGCAGCCCGAAGAAGCGGGCGATGACCGGGGCCGGGGCATCGGAAGGGGGCAGCGGGCGGCCGTCGATGCGGCCGCGGTCCCACAGCGCGAAGGCGGCCGCCAGCGGGGCGCCGCCGTGGTCGGGCCGGTGCAGCGCCGTCCAGCCGGTGGTGGCGAGCATGACGAACACCACCACGAGCGCGAGCAGGGCGCGCCAGGCGGGGGCGGAGGAGGAGAGCGGCGCGTGGTGCCCGGGGTCGGCGGGCGCCGCGGCACGTGCCGGGCCGGAGGAGTTCACTGGCGGCCAGCCTAAAAGACCGCGTGGGCGAACGGCACACCGGGTGATCAGGGTCACCGCCCGATCGAGCGGTTCTCCGCCGATTCCGGACGATCCGACGGGAACGCCCTCACGCTCCGCTTCCGGCCGGTGCCCGCCAGTCGGCGGCCAGGGCGGGGGAGAGGTGGTCGAGGTGGTCCCCGATGATCCGGCGGATCGCGGCCACGCTGGGGTCCTCGCCCCGCCCCCACAGCCGCCCGGTGACCCGCACGACGGCCGAGAAGGCGGCGGCCGCGACCCGGGGCCGGGGGTCCGCGTCCACGTCCAGGCCCTCGCGCTCCGCGATGATCCGGGCGATCTCCTCGTCCACCTCGGCCGAGCGGCGCAGGTGCACCGCCAGCAGCGCCGGGGTCGACTCGATGAGCAGGTAGGTCCGCATGTACAGGTCCACCGGGACCACGTCCGCGATGGCCTCCTCCACGGTGTCCCAGGCGGCGAGCACCGCGCCGCGCAGCGCCGTGAACGGGCCCTCCGCGGCCGGCCGGGCCCGCAGCGCCGCCAGGAAGTGCGACTGCACCACGTCCTGCACGGCGAAGGCGGCCTCCTCCTTGTTCGCGAAGTACCGGAAGAAGGTGCGCTGCGAGACCTCCACCGCCTCGGTGATCTCGTCGACGGTCGTCCGTTCGTAGCCCTGGGTCGTGAACAGCACCAGCGCGGCGCGCAGCAGGGCGTCCCGGGTGCGCCGCTTCTTGCGCTCGCGCAGTCCGGCCGGCGGCGCCGGGACCGCCCCGGCCTGCTCCTGGGTCATCACCACTGTGCCGTCCTCCCTCCGCCCGGTGGGCTGGCTCACCTTACCGGCGCCCGGCCCGGGCGCCCTCGCCTCGGCGGGGCCGGTTCGGGTGCCCGCACCGGCCCGCACCGGCCCGCACCCGGCGCCCACGCCCGGGCGGCCCCGATGGTTCCCCGGCGTCAACCGCGCGCCCGGTCCGCGGGCCGGGCAGGCCCGTCCCCGCCAAGGCCACCTATCAGGGTGGAACCGGCCCGAACCCCTTCCGCCCGGGCATCTGCGCAGGTCAGCGTGGGGTGCAACGGCGGCCGCACGGGCTCCCGGTCCACCGGACCACCCGTGAGGGGGGTACGCCGTACAAGGAGTTGACACCGATGCGCACGTATTCCACGGCCCTCGCCGCCGTCTTCCTGACCGCCTGCGCCCTGCTGCCGAGCGCGGTCCCCGCGGCCCAGGCCGCACCCGGGCACCGGCCCGCGCCCCCGGGCCGGGCCGCCGCCCCGCCGGGCCTCGGGCCCTGCGCCCCGGGGCAGCTGTGCCTGTGGGCCAAACCGGGCTTCACCGGCGGGCGCACGGTCCGCGAGCTGGGCGACGAGGACCTCGCGGTGGACAGCTGCATCCCGCTGGGGGACAAACGCGTCGTGCAGTCCCTCGCCAACCGCACCGGGCGGCCGGTGACCACCTACCAGTCGGCGCAGTGCGCGGAGACCGGCGAGTTCCAGACCTACCCGGGCGACGGGGTCTGGCTGCCCCAGTCCCCGTACCAGGTGCGGGCCTTCAAGGTCTGGGAGAACTAGTGCCGGCCGGGCCGGGGAGGGCCGGCGGTGCGGGGAGCGCGGAGGGGGCGTTCCCCGACAGCCGGGCCACCTCGGTCCGCAGGGCCCGGACCTCGTCGGTCAGGGCCTCGATCGCGGCGGTCTGGAGCCGCTCCTCCAGGTCGTCGCGCTCGAAGCGCGAGATGAACCAGGCGGCGATGTTGGCCGTCACCACACCGAGCAGCGCGATCCCGGACAGCATCAGCCCCACCGCGATCATCCGGCCCATGCCCGTCGTCGGCGCGTGGTCCCCGTACCCGACCGTGGTCATCGTGGTGAACGACCACCACACCGCGTCCCCGAGGTTCCTGATGTTCCCGCCGGGCGCGTCCCGCTCCACGCTGAGCACCGCCAGCGAACCGAACATCAGCAGCCCGACCACGGAGCCGGCGACGTACGTCGTCAGCTTGACCTGCGGGGCCATCCGGGCCCGCCGGCCCACCAGCAGCAGGGTCGCGACCAGCCGCAGCAGCCGCAGCGGCTGGAGCATCGGCAGCAGCACCGCGCCCAGGTCCAGCCAGTGGGTGCGCACGAAGCGCCGCCGGTCCGAGGCCAGCCCCAGCCGCACCAGGTAGTCCAGCGCGAAGGCCCCCCAGACCAGCCACTCCACCAGCAGGCAGTGCTCGTGCACCGCAGGGCTCGCGTCGGGAAGGATGATCGGCACCGCGTAGGCCACGGCGAACGCCACCGCGCAAGCGAACAGGGGGGCCTGGGTGTGCCGCTCCCAGCGGAGCTGCGCGGACTGTTCCTTCATGCGCGCATCGTATGAAACGTAAGGAACCCGTAAAACATGCGCCCAAGGGCGGGCCCCGGCCCTGCCGGAAGCCCGCCCCTCGGCCCTGCGCGCCGGTGCTAGGCGTCGCCGCCCGCGGCGCCCGGGTCGGCCGCCGCCACGTCCAGCAGCTGGTAGCGGTCCACCGCCTGCTTCAGTACCGAGCGGTCCACCCGGCCCGCCTTCGCGAGCTCGGTCAGCACCGCCAGCACCACCGACTGGGCGTCGATGTGGAAGAACCGGCGGGCCGCGCCCCGGGTGTCGGCGAAGCCGAAGCCGTCCGCACCCAGCGAGGTGTACGCACCCGGCACCCAGCGCGAGATCTGGTCCGGCACCGACCGCATCCAGTCCGAGACCGCCACGAACGGGCCCTCGGCCCCGGAGAGCTTGCGGGTCACGTACGGGACGCGCTGCTCCTCCTCCGGGTGGAGCAGGTTGTGGTGCTCCGCCTCCACGGCCTCCCGGCGCAGCTCGTTCCAGGAGGTCGCCGACCAGACGTCCGCCTTGACGTTCCACTCCTCGGCCAGGATCCGCTGGGCCTCCAGGGCCCACGGCACGGCCACGCCCGAGGCGAGGATCTGCGCCGGGACCGCGCCCGCCTGCCCGGCCGAGACCCGGTGGATGCCCTTGAGGATGCCGTCCACGTCCACGTCCGCCGGCTCGGCCGGGTGCACGATCGGCTCGTTGTAGACCGTGAGGTAGTAGAAGACGTCCTCGGCCTCGGGGCCGTACATCCGGCGCAGGCCGTCCTTGACGATGTGCGCGATCTCGTAGCCGTAGGCCGGGTCGTACGCGACGCAGGCCGGGTTGGTCGAGGCCAGCAGCTGGGAGTGGCCGTCCGCGTGCTGGAGGCCCTCACCGGTCAGCGTCGTGCGGCCGGCGGTCGCACCCAGCACGAAACCGCGCGCCAGCTGGTCGGCCATCTGCCAGAACTGGTCGCCGGTGCGCTGGAAACCGAACATCGAGTAGAAGACGTACACCGGGATCAGCGGCTCGCCGTGCGTCGCGTACGCCGAGCCCGCGGCGATCAGCGAGGCCGTGCAGCCCGCCTCCGAGATGCCGTCGTGGAGCATCTGCCCGGTCGGCGACTCCTTGTAGGCGAGCAGCAGGTCGCGGTCGACCGCCTCGTACTGCTGGCCCAGCGGGTTGTAGATCTTGGCGCTCGGGAAGAACGCGTCCATGCCGAAGGTGCGGTACTCGTCCGGCGCGATCAGCACGAATCGCTTGCCGATCTCCTTGTCCCGCATCAGGTCCTTCAGGATGCGGACGAAGGCCATCGTGGTCGCGATGGACTGGTGCCCCGAACCCTTCCTGGCCGTCGCGTACGTCGTGTCGTCCGGCAGCCGGAGCGGCTTCGCGCGGACCACGCGGGTGGGCACGTAGCCGCCCAGCGCGTTGCGGCGGTCGTGCATGTACTGGATCTCGGGCGAGTTGCGGCCCGGGTGGTAGTACGGCGGGGCGCCGTTCTCCAGCTGCGCGTCCGTGATCGGGATGTGCAGCCGGTCGCGGAACCGCTTCAGGTCGTCGACCGTCAGCTTCTTCATCTGGTGGGTCGCGTTGCGGCCCTCGAAGTTCGGACCGAGGGTCCAGCCCTTGACCGTCTGCGCGAGGATCACCGTCGGCTGGCCCTTGTGCGCCTTCGCCGCCGCGTACGCCGCGTAGATCTTCTTGTGGTCGTGGCCGCCGCGGCCCAGGTGCAGCAGCTGCTGGTCCGACATGTTCTCGACCATCGCGCGCAGGCGGTGGTCCCCGCCGAAGAAGTGCTCGCGGATGTACGCGCCGGTCTCGGTCGCGTACGTCTGGAACTGCCCGTCCGGGGTGGAGTTCATCTTGTTGACGAGGATGCCGTCCCGGTCCTGCGCCAGCAGCGGGTCCCAGGAGCGGTCCCAGATCAGCTTGATGACGTTCCAGCCGGCCCCGCGGAACTGCGACTCCAGCTCCTGGATGATCTTCCCGTTGCCGCGGACCGGCCCGTCGAGGCGCTGCAGGTTGCAGTTCACCACGAAGGTCAGGTTGTCCAGGCCCTCGCGCGCGGCGATCGACAGCTGGCCCAGCGACTCCGGCTCGTCCATCTCGCCGTCGCCGAGATACGCCCAAACGTGGGACTTGGAGGTGTCCGCGATCCCGCGCGCCTCCATGTACCGGTTCATGCGGGCCTGGTAGATCGCCCCCAGCGGGCCGAGGCCCATCGAGACGGTCGGGAACTCCCAGAAGTCCGGCATCAGGCGCGGGTGCGGATAGCTGGAGAGCCCGTACGGCGCCTTCGACCGCTCCTGGCGGAACGCGTCGAGCTGCTGCTCGGAGAGCCGGTCCAGGAGGTAGGCGCGGGCGTAGATGCCGGGGGAGGCGTGGCCCTGGAAGAAGATCTGGTCCCCGCCGTCGCCCTCGTCCTTCCCCCGGAAGAAGTGGTTGAAGCCCACGTCGTAGAGGGAGGCGGAGGAGGCGAAGGTGGCGATGTGGCCGCCGACCCCGATGCCCGGGCGCTGGGCGCGGGAGACCATGACGGCCGCGTTCCAGCGGGTGGCGTTGAGGACCTTCCGCTCGATCTCCTCGTTGCCCGGGAAGTACGGCTCGTCCTTCGTCGCGATGGTGTTGACGTAGTCCGTGCTGCGCATCTCGGGCACGGCCACGCGCTTCTCGCGGGCCCGCTCGATCAGCCGCAGCATCAGGTAGCGGGCCCGCTCACGGCCCCGCTCGTCGACGGCGGCGTCCAGGGAGTCGAGCCACTCCCGGGTCTCCTCCGGATCGAAGTCCGGGACCTGGCTCGGCAGGCCGCCAATGATGATCGGATTGCGATCGGGTGCGGAAGCCACGCTGTTCCTTCGCTGTCGGGGGGGACGGGCCTTGGGGACGCCGCCTCCCATCGTGTACCGCTGCGCCAGAATCGTCATCTTTACCGCTCGGCAACCCCTTGAACCGCGGGTTCGGGAAAACGGAGGGTCACTCCGCCCGCACGGTCCTGGGTGCGCAAGACGGGACGGTCCGGACAGATCGCAACCTTACGCCCAAGAGTTTCAGGGGGTTCGTAAGGCCGTTCGTCCCTCAAAGAGGTAGGAAAGTCCCCAAGCCTCGCCGATGGTGCTGGAATGGTGTGGCATGAATCACCGGAGTCCACCACAGGAGTGCCTGGAGTTGCGGCGAGACGGCCGCAATCGTCACCGTTTCGACGGTCACGGCCGTCGGGCTACTTGCGCGATCCGCCGCGCCCGTGTGGACTACGCCCAGATGCTGCGCGCACGCGCGCAGCCAGAAGACATCACCGAACACGAGCAGGAGGCAACCCGTGAGCGCGACCGCGGACCACGCGGAGACCAGCCTGGCCGCCCGGCTGGGCTTCCAGTCCGACCAGGTGGTCCAGGAGATCGGCTACGACGACGACGCCGATCAGGACTTCCGCGAGGCCATTGAGGACCTCATCGGCAACGACCTCGTCGACGAGGACTACGACGACGTCGCCGATGCCGTGCTCCTCTGGTTCCGGGAGGACGACGGCGACCTGACGGATGCGCTGGTCGACGCCACCGAGCTGGTCGAGGACAATGCGCTGATCCTGCTGCTGACGCCCAAGACCGGCCGTGCCGGTTACGTGGAGCCCAGCGACATCAGCGAGGCCGCCCAGACCGCGGGCCTTTCGCAGACCAAGAGCGTCAGCGTGGGCAAGGAGTGGAGCGCCAGCCGGCTGGTGACGCCGAAGGCCGCCAAGTCCAAGCGCTGACCCGCAGCAGTCAGACGGAACAGGCCCCCGCCGACCCGCCCGGTCGGCGGGGGTCCGGCGTTCCCGGCCGGCCGGGCCGCAGGGTCCGGACCCGGCCCCCGGCCCAGGCCCTAGGCTGGGCACCACCCGAACAGCCCCGCGAAGGGATGCACGACATGGCGATCGAGGTCGGCGACAAGGCCCCGGACTTCGAACTCAAGGACAACCACGGCGCCACCGTCCGGCTGTCCGATTTCCAGGGTTCGCACGGCGCCAAGAACGTCGTCCTGCTCTTCTACCCGTTCGCCTTCACGGGTGTCTGCACCACCGAGCTCTGCGAGCTGCGCGACCAGCTGCCGCGCTTCCAGAACGACGAGGTCCAGCTGCTCGCCGTCTCCAACGACTCCGTCCCCACCCTGCGCGTCTTCGCCGAGCAGGAGGGCCTGGACTACCCGCTGCTCTCCGATTTCTGGCCGCACGGCGAGACCTCCCGGGCGTACGGGGTCTTCGCCGAGGACAAGGGCTGCGCGGTGCGCGGGACCTTCATCATCGACAAGGACGGCATCGTCCGCTGGACCGTCGTCAACGGCCTGCCCGACGCCCGGGACCTGAACGAGTACATCCGGGCCCTCGACAGCATCTGAGACGGCACGGCAGCCTGGGAAAAACCGGTACGGACCGGGAACCCGTCACTAGGATCGAACCGTTGATCCGGTAGCAACCGCACGACGGGGCCCCGCCCCACACAAACCAATGGAGGACCCGTGGGAGTCAGCCTCAGCAAGGGCGGCAACGTCTCGCTGACCAAGGCCGCCCCCAACCTGACGGCGGTCATCGTCGGTCTGGGCTGGGACGCTCGCACCACCACCGGGGTCGACTTCGACCTCGACGCGAGCGCGCTGCTGACGAACGACCAGGGCAAGGTCACGAACGACTCGAACTTCGTGTTCTTCAACAACCTGAAGAGCCCGGACGGCTCGGTCGAGCACACCGGCGACAACCTCACCGGCGAGGGCGAGGGCGACGACGAGCAGATCAAGGTCAACCTGGCCGGCGTCCCGGGCGACGTCCACAAGATCGTGTTCCCGGTGTCGATCTACGAGGCCGAGAGCCGCCAGCAGAGCTTCGGACAGGTGCGCAACGCGTACATCCGCGTGGTGAACCAGGCGGACAACGTGGAGCTCGCCCGCTACGACCTCTCCGAGGACGCGTCCACCGAGACCGCCATGGTCTTCGGCGAGCTCTACCGCAACGGTGCCGAGTGGAAGTTCCGCGCCATCGGCCAGGGCTACGCCTCGGGCCTGCGCGGCATCGCCCAGGACTTCGGCGTCAACGTCTGAGGCAGCCGCCTGCCGCAGGCGCAGCCGCAGCGCGCAGTACCGCAGTGAGACCCTCCGGCGCCGTGCACCCCCGGGTGCGCGGCGCCGGAGCCGGTTTGCCACCACAGAGTCGTCCGGGGAGGACAAGATCATGGGCGTCACACTCGCCAAGGGGGGCAACGTCTCCCTCTCGAAGGCCGCACCGAACCTGACCCGTGTGCTCGTCGGGCTGGGCTGGGACGCGCGCTCCACGACGGGGGCCGACTTCGACCTCGACGCCAGCGCCCTGCTCTGCCGCAACGGCCGGGTGCTCGGGGACGAGTACTTCGTCTTCTACAACAACCTGCGCAGCCCCGAGGGCTCCGTCGAGCACACGGGCGACAACCTCACCGGCGAGGGTGAAGGCGACGACGAGTCGATCATCGTGGACCTGACCATGGTGCCGGCCGATGTGGACAAGATCGTCTTCCCGGTCTCCATTCACGAGGCGGACGCCCGCCGCCAGACGTTCGGCCAGGTCACCAACGCTTTCATCCGCGTGGTGAACGAAGCCGACGGCCAGGAGCTCGCCCGCTACGACCTCTCCGAGGACGCCTCCACCGAGACCGCGATGATCTTCGGCGAGGTCTACCGGTACGGCGGCGAATGGAAGTTCCGAGCGGTCGGACAGGGGTACGCGTCCGGTCTGCGGGGCATCGCTCTAGACTTCGGGGTCAATGTTTCGTAAAGCCGCGTCCGGATGAGGTACCTGTGGTTGTGAGAACCTTCGGCTGGTCGTTCGCCATCACGGCGATCGGCCTCGCCTTTGCCGCGTGGCAGTGGGGGTGGGAGGCGTTCGGGGTCGTTCTGATCCTGTCGATCCTCGAGATCTCGCTGTCCTTCGACAACGCGGTCGTGAACGCCGGAATCCTGAAGAAGATGAATGCCTTCTGGCAGAAGATCTTCCTCTCGGTCGGCGTGCTGATCGCCGTGTTCGGCATGCGTCTCGTCTTTCCCGTGGCGATCGTGGCGATCAGCGCCAAGGTCGGGCCCATCGAGGCGGTCAACCTGGCCCTCGACAACCCGAAGAAGTACGAGTCGCTCGTCACCGACGCCCACCCGGCCATCGCCGCGTTCGGCGGAATGTTCCTGCTGATGATCTTCCTCGACTTCATCTTCGAGGAGCGGGAGATCAAGTGGCTGGCCTGGCTGGAGCGCCCGCTGGCGAAGCTCGGCAAGGTGGACATGCTGTCGGTCTGCATCGCGCTGATCGCCCTGCTGGTCACCGCGATGACCTTCGCGACCCACGCGCACACCAGCACCGGCCACGCGGACAAGTCCGCCACCGTCCTGCTGGCCGGCGTGGCCGGTCTGATCACGTACCTCATCGTCGGAGGCCTCTCCGGCTACTTCGAGGACAAGCTCGAAGAGGAAGAGGAGCGCGAGCACGAGGAGGAGGAGAAGGCCAAGGCGGAGGGCAAGCAGGTCACCGCGGTCGGCCTGGCCGGCAAGGCGGCCTTCTTCCTGTTCCTGTACCTGGAGGTCCTCGACGCCTCCTTCTCCTTCGACGGCGTCATCGGCGCCTTCGCCATCACGAACCACATCTTCTGGATGGCGCTGGGCCTCGGCATCGGCGCGATGTACGTCCGGTCGCTCACGGTCTACCTGGTCCGCCAGGGCACCCTGGACGACTACGTGTACCTGGAGCACGGCGCGCACTACGCCATCGGCGCCCTCGCCGTGATCCTCCTGGTCACCATCCAGCACGAGATCAGCGAGATCATCACCGGCCTCATCGGCGTGGTGCTCATCGCGGCCTCCTTCTGGTCCTCCGTGATCCGCAACAAGCGGATGGAGGCCGGGGGCGGCACCGGCTCCGACGGCAAGGCGGAGGTCGCGTCCGGGGTGTGACCCGGGCGCGCACCACGTCCGGGGGTGTGACCCGGGCGTGAATGCGGAACGCTTCCTCCGAGGGGCGGCCGAGGGGTCCACGGACCCTGCGGCCGCCCCTCGGCCTTGCCGTGCACACATCTGATTTCTTCGCGAGCCTTGGGGGCCGGGGTGGGATTCTTCGACGGGTTACGGGGCGGCCGGGCGGCGCAGTTCCAGTCGGGCAGCGCATCGTCCAACGCGATCGAGCTGACCAAACGACAACCCACGGTCTCGCTCACCAAACAGGGCGCCGTGACGGGCAACCTGCGGGTCAACCTGTCCTGGCGGATGCGGACCTCCGACATCGGCGGCCGGTCCGCGCACAGCAGCCTGCTGCGGCACCCGTTCAAGATGTTCAAGCCGGAGATCGTGCAGGCCCACACCCAGGGCATGGTCAACGTGGACCTGGACATCGGCTGCCTGTACGAGCTGACGGACGGCAGCCGGGGCGTGGTCCAGCCCCTGGGCAACTTCCTCGGGGAGATCAACAGCCCGCCGTACGTGAAGCTCAGCGGGGACGACCGGTTCGGGGCCCCGTCCGGGGAGACGCTCTTCGTCAACCTCGACCACGCCGACAAGATCAAGCGGCTGCTCGTCTTCGTCTACATCTACGACCAGACCCCGGCCTTCGACCGCACCCACGCGGTGGTCACCCTGTACCCGACCACCGGCCCGCGCATCGAGATCTCCCTGGACGAGCGGCACCCGCAGGCCCGCTCCTGCGCCGTGCTCCTGCTGGAGAACGTCCGCGAGGAGCTGGTCGTACGCCGCGAGGTGAAGTTCGTGTACGGCTTCCAGGCCGAGCTCGACCGGCTGTACGGGTGGGGGCTCCAGTGGGGGCGGGGCTACAAGGCCGGGAAGGCCTGAGCGGCCTCGGGACCGGGCCCGGGGTCGCGGCGGGGCCCGGGCCGGGCCGGGGGCGCGGCGCGCGCCCCCGCCAGGGCGGCGGCTACCGCCGGAGGAACTGCGGGCCCTGGGGCGGCAGCCGGAAGGCCTGGTCCCCGCCGTGGGCAGGGGAGGGCACCGGCACCGGCGGAGCCGCCGGGGGCGGCGGCGGGGTCGCGCCGACGGACTGGGGGTAGCCGTAGGCGGGCTGTGCGGCCGGCGGGGCCTGGGTCCGGGGCGCCGGGGCGGCCATGGCCTGCGTGGTCGGCGCAGCGGCGTGCTGCGTGGCCCCCGGGTCGGCACCGCCCTGGTTCTCGTCCACCGAGATGCCGTGGTCGGTGGCCAGGCCCACCAGCCCGTCGGAATAGCCCTCGCCGAGCGCCCGGAACTTCCAGCCCTCGCCGCGCCGGTACAGCTCCCCGCAGATCAGCGCGGTCTCCGCACCGGTCTCGGGCCGCACGTCGAAGAAGGCCAGCGGCTCGGAACCGCCCCCGACCGTGGCGTCGTAGAGCAGGATCCGCAGGTCGCGGACCCGCTCGAAGGGGACGTCCTCGGCGGAGGCCACCACCAGCACCCGGTCCACCACGGCCGGCACCGCGGCCAGGTCGGCCTGGATCGCGTCCGTGACGTCCTCGCCCAGCAGCTTCTTCCCCAGCCGCCACACGGACCCCGAGGGGTGCCGGGGCTGGTTGTAGAAGACGAAGTCCTCGTCCGAGCGCACACGGCCGTCCCGGCCCAGGACCAGGGCCGAGGCGTCCACATCCGGGACCTCGGGGCCGGTGGTCCAGCGCAGCACCGCCCGGACCGCCGTCGGCGTCACGGGGATGTTGGAGCCCTTCTGCATCGCGTGCGTCATGCCCGTCATCCTGCCCTCTCGGCGCGGAGCGGGACAATGCGGCCCCCCTTGCCGCCCCCCTTGTCCCGGGACCGACGGGTGGGCATGGTGCAAGAGGGTCACCTGAATTTCATGTGCTTGGGGAACTCTTGACACTCATTCGTACGTACTATTACCGGCCACGCCAGTCGGGCCGCCGAGGCAGTACGGGGGAAGCACATGCGTCACTTCGGGCACATTTCGCCCGCGCTCCGCAGGGACCTCTTCCACCGGGAGCCCTGTGAGTTCACGGCCGACTCCCCGGCCCGGATCCTGGCCGCCGCCCTCGGCGCCACCCTGTACAGCCCCGCCACCCGCCCCCGCCTCGCCGAGGACGTGCGCAAGCAGGCCGGCCGCGGGGTCGTGTCGATGGTGCTCTGCCTGGAGGATTCCATCGGCGACGCGGAGGTGGCCGGAGCCGAGGAGAACCTCGTGCGCCAGTTCGCCGAACTCGATGCGCAGGGCGGCGAGCTGCCGCTGCTGTTCGTCCGGGTCCGCGTGCCGGAGCAGATACCCGACCTGGTCTCCCGGCTGGGACCCTCCGTCCGCAGGTTGGCCGGATTCGTACTTCCGAAGTTCACGGCCGAGCGCGGGGAGCTCTTCCTCGACGCCGTCGCCCGGGCGGCCGAATCCTGCGGACGGCGCCTCTTCGCCATGCCCGTACTCGAATCCCCCGAGCTGCTCCATCTGGAGACCCGGGCCGAGACCCTCGCCGCCGTCTCCCGCACGGTCAACCGGCACCGCGACCGGGTCCTCGCCCTGCGCCTCGGCGTCACCGACTTCTGCTCCGCGTACGGGCTGCGCCGCACCCCCGACATGACCGCGTACGACGTGCAGATCGTCGCCGGGGTCATCGCGGACGTGGTCAACGTGCTCAGCCGGGCCGACGGCACCGGGTTCACCGTGACCGGGCCGGTCTGGGAGTACTTCCGCCACCAGGAGCGGCTGTTCAAGCCCCAGCTGCGGCGCAGCCCCTTCCTCGACGGGCAGGCCGAGGAGCTGCGCACCGCCCTGATCGAGCACGACCTCGACGGACTGCTCCGCGAGATCGAGCTGGACCGGGCCAACGGCCTGCTCGGCAAGACGTGCATCCATCCCGCGCACGTCACCCCGGTGCACGCCCTGTCGGTGGTCTCCCACGAGGAGTACTGCGACGCCGAGGACATCCTGCGCCCCGAGCGGGGCGGCGGCGGGGTGATGCGGTCGGCTTATACGAACAAAATGAACGAGGTGAAGCCGCACCGGGCCTGGGCGGAGCGCACGATGCTCCGCGCCGAGGTCTTCGGCGTGGCGAAGGAGCAGGTCGGCTTCGTCGACCTGCTCACCGCCGGGCTCTCGGTCTGAGCCCGGTGACGACGAGACGAAGGACGACGGTCGACGTGGTGTGGTCGGGAACGTGGGTGGCCCAGCGGCTCGGCGTGACCCTGGAGGAGCACGGCCCGGCGGCGGAAGCCGCCTCCGGTGCCGCCCCCGGAGGCGGAACCGGTCCCGGGTCCGGCGTGGCGCCGGGGGCCCGGCCGGGCGCCGCAGCGGCCGGGGGCACGGCGCGGGCGCCGCGCCGGGCGGAGCGGCCGGGGCCCGGGCCGGCGGACCTGCCGCGCCCCTCGGACCTGCCCGCGCTGACGGACCTGCTGGGCCTGGCGCTGCGGCGCAATCCCAAGCGGGCCCACCTGCTGGTGTCCCAGGTGCTCGGCAAGCACGTGCCCCAGTCCCCGGCGGTCGTCTACGAGGCCGGCCACGGCCTCGGCGTACGGGTCCGCGAGCTGCTGGGACCCGAGGAGGCGGCCCGGGCCGTGGTCCTCGGCTACGCGGAGACCGCCACCGGGCTGGGTCACTGCGTGGCCGACGGCCTGGGCCCCGCCGCGTACCTGCACTCCACCCGGCGCCCGGTGCCCGGGATCGCCCCGGCCGGCGGCTTCGAGGAGGCGCACTCGCACGCGACCTCGCACCTGCTGCTCCCGGCGGACCCCGGTCTGCTGGCCGGCTCCGGCCCGCTGGTCCTTGTGGACGACGAGTTCTCCACCGGCAACACCGTCCTCAACACCATCCGCGACCTGCACGCCCGCCACCCGCGCGAGCGCTACGTCGTCGTGGCCCTGGTGGACATGCGCTCGGCCGCCGACCGCGACCGCCTGGCCGGCTTCGCCGCCGGCCTCGGCGCCCGCATCGACCTGGTCGCCCTGGCCACCGGCACCGTCGGCCTCCCCGAGGACGTGCTCGCCAAGGGCATGGCCCTGGTCGAGCAGTACGACCGGGAACCGGAGCCGGGCGCGGAACCGGCGGCGCACCCGGCCGGCGGGCCGGAGGCCGCCCCCGCCACCCCCACCGCACCCGCCACCCCCACCGCCGCCGCCCCGCGCATCGCGCTCGGCTGGCCCGCCGGGGTGCCCGACGGCGGCCGCCACGGCTTCGGCCCCGCCGACCGGGAAGCGCTCGACAAGGCCCTGCCCGCCATGGCCGCCCGGATCGCCGAGGCCCTCGGGACCCCGGCCGGCCGGGTGCTCGTACTCGGCAGTGAGGAGCTGATGTACGCGCCGCTGCGCCTCGCCCGGGAGCTGGAGGCCGCAGGCGCGGCCGCCGAGGTCCGCTTCTCGACCACCACCCGCTCGCCCGTGCTCGCCGTGGACGACCCCGGCTACGCCATCCGCACCCGGCTCGTCTTCCCCGCCCACGACGACCCCGCCGACGGCCCCGGCGAGCGCTACGCCTACAACGTCGCCGGCGCCGGCTTCGACGCCGTCGTGGCGGTCGTCGACTCGGCCGGCGACACCCCGGCCCTGCATGCCCCCGACGGGCTCCTGGCCCGCCTCGCCCCGCACACCGGCCGGGTCCTGCTGGCCGTCGTACCGTCCCACGTCCCCGACCCGCAGGAGCCGACGATGCCCAAGCCCTCCCCGGAGTGGGACGGCCCGGCCCCGCTGCGCGGCCCGGAGTTCTCCTCGTACCCCGCCGAGGACGTGGGCTGGCTGCTCCAGGACCTCTCCGGCACCGCCCTGGAGGCCCCCACCGAGGAGCGCGAAGAGGCGATCCAGGCCGGCGGGGCCCACTACGCCGAGTCCCTGCCCGTCGAGTACCAGCCGACCGCCGCCTACCAGGAGCTCTACCGGGCCGCCCTCGACGCCTCCGCGACCCGGCTCGCCCGGGCCGTCGGCACGGTCACCGAAACCGTCCTCGCCGAGCTCCCGCAGCGCCGCGGCCGCCGCGGCTGGGACCCGCAGCCGACCCCCGTCCTCGTCTCCCTCGCCCGCGCCGGCACCCCCGTAGGGGTGCTCATGCGCCGCTGGGCCCGCTACCGCCACGGCCTGGACCTGCCCCACTACGCCGTCTCCATCGTGCGCGGCCGCGGCATCGACGAGAACGCCCTGCGCTGGCTGGCCGCCCACCACGACCCCGCCGACGTGGTGTTCGTGGACGGCTGGACGGGCAAGGGCGCCATCACCCGCGAACTGGCCGCCGCCCTCGCCGACTTCCCCGGCTTCGACCCCGAGATCGTCGTGCTCGCCGACCCCGGCGGCTGCGTCTCCACGTACGGCACGCGCGAGGACTTCCTCATCCCCTCCGCCTGCCTCAACTCCACCGTGTCCGGGCTCATATCGCGCACCGTGCTGCGCGCCGACCTGGTCGGCCCGCGGGACTTCCACGGCGCGAAGTTCTACCGCGAACTGGCCGGCTCCGACGTCTCCGTCGACTTCGTCGACACCGTCGCCGCCCGCTTCGGCGAGGTGGCCGACGCCGTGGCCGCGGACGTCAAGGAACTCCTCGCCGCCGACCGCACCCCCACCTGGGAGGGCTGGGCGGCCGTCGAGCGCATCAGCGAGGAGTACGGCATCCACGACGTCAACCTCGTCAAGCCCGGCGTCGGCGAGACCACCCGCGTGCTGCTGCGCCGCGTCCCCTGGAAGATCCTCGCCCGCCGCGGAGCCGGCGCCGACCTCGGCCACGTACGCCTGCTCGCCGAGCAGCGCGGCGTACCCGTCGAGGAGGTCGACGACCTGCCCTACACCTGTGTCGGTCTCATCCACCCGCGCTACACACGAGGCGCCACCGGCGCCGACGGAAAGGCAGTGGCCTCGCAGTGACCGTGCTGATCGCAAGCGACCTCGACCGGACCCTCATCTACTCCTCCGCGGCCCTCGGGCTGGCCGGGCCCGACGCCCAGGCCCCCCGGCTGCTGTGCGTGGAGGTGCACGAGAGCAAGCCGCTCTCCTACATGACCGAGACGGCGGCCGGGCTGCTCGCGGCCCTCACCGAGGACCCCTCGGTGGTCTTCGTGCCCACCACCACCCGCACCCGCAAGCAGTACCAGCGCATCCGCTTCCCCGGCCGACCGGTCCCGTACGCGATCTGCGCCAACGGCGGGCAGCTGCTGGTGGACGGGGTCCCCGACCGCGACTGGCGGCGGCAGGTCGCCGCCCGGCTCGCCGCCGAGTGCGCCCCGCTGGACGAGGTACGGGCCCACCTGTCGGCCACCGCCGACCCGGCGTGGCTGCGCAAGGAGCGGGTGGCGGAGGACCTGTTCGCGTACCTGGTCGTCGAGCGGCACCTGCTCCCCGGGGACTGGGTGAAGGCGCTGGCCGAGTGGGCGGGGGCCCGCGGCTGGACGGTCTCGCTCCAGGGCCGCAAGATCTACGCCGTCCCGCGCCCGCTGACGAAGAGCGCCGCGATGCGGGAGGTGGCCCGGCGCACCGGCGCCACCCGCACCTTCGCCGCCGGGGACTCCCTGCTCGACGCGGACCTGCTCGCGGCCGCCGACCGCGGCTGGCGCCCCGGGCACGGGGAGCTCGCCGACACCCGCTGGACGGCCCCGCACATCACCGCGCTCACGGAGGCGGGGGTGCTGGCGGGAGAGGAGATCGTCCGGCAGTTCGGCCGTGCGGCGCGCGCAACGGACGGCCCCTCGGCAGACTGAGGCCCATGACCAAGGGCAACTCCACGAAGATCACCGAAGAGCTCTACGCGTACGTGCTCGCGCACAACCCCCCGCTGGACGAGATCCAGCGGGGGCTGATCGCGACCACCTACGAGCAGTTCCCCGACGCGGCCGGCATGCAGTCCGCCGAGGAGCAGGGCCCTCTGCTGGCCTTCCTGGTCGGGCTGACCGGCGCCCGCACCATCGTCGAAGTCGGCACGTTCACCGGCTTCTCGACCCTCGCCATGGCCCGGGCCCTGCCCGCCGACGGCACGCTGATCGCCTGCGACATCTCCGAGGAGTGGACGGCGTACGGCCGCGCCGCCTGGGAGGCGGCCGGGGTCGCGGACCGCATCGACCTGCGCATCGCCCCGGCCCTCGACACCCTGCGCGCCCTGCCCGCCGAGCCGCACGTGGACATGGCGTACCTCGACGCGGACAAGGAGAACCAGATCGCGTACTGGGAGGAACTCGTCCCGCGCATGCGCCCGGGCGGCCTCATCGTCACCGACAACACGCTCTTCCACGGCCGCGTCCTGGACACCGAGCCCAGCGCCTCGGCGGCCGGGGTCCAGGCCTTCAACGAGCACGTCCTGAAGGATCCGCGCATGGAGAGCGTCCTGACGGTGATCTCGGACGGCCTGACGCTGTCCCGCAAGCGCTGAGGGGGGCGGGGCCGGGGGCGGGGCGCGGGCGGGGCGGTCCCGCTCCCGGCGCTGGGTCGGCGGATCGGTGGATCAGCGGATCGGCCGGTCGGCGGCTCCGCGGATCGGGCGGTCGGCGGATCAGCCGCAGCCGCCGCCCCCGCAGCACCCGCCGCTCGGCGCGGGCGCGGCGGCGGTCCCGCCCACGGCCACTGCGGACAGCAGCTTGACGGTGTCCTCGTGCCCGTCGGGGCAGGAGGCGGGTGCGGCGGATTCCGCCATGGGCCGGTTCAGCTCAAAGGTGTTGCCGCAGGTCCGGCACCGGTATTCGTATCGAGGCATGCGGCCAGGGTAAGCGGCGCGGGGCGGGCGACGGAACGGGCCGGGCAACGGCGGGGACACGGCCGGGCCGGTCCGGGCGGGGCACGCGGGGCATGCGGAGCATGCGGGGCACGCGGGGCATGCGGGGCATGCGGGGCACAGCCGTGGGGGGGGGGGGGGGGGGGGGGGGGGGGGGGGGGGGGGGGGGGGGGGGGGGGGGGGGGGTGGGGGGGGGGGAGGGTGGGGGGGGGG
>NZ_JBVIDV010000002.1:0-21614 GCF_055572195.1 Streptomyces sp. NPDC030809 | reverse complement strand
TCCTCTCTCCCTCCCGCCCTGCCTCTCCCTTACCCCCCCCCCACCCCCCCCCCCCCCCCCCCCCCCCCCCCCCCCCCCCCCCCCCCCCCCCCCCGGCCCCGGGGCCCCGGGCCTCAGGCCGGGCGGCCGACCGCGGGCCGGGGGCGGTTCTGCCGCTCCCGGGCCCGCTGTTCGCGGGCCGCCTGCTCGGGGTGGCGGGCCTGCCAGTACGGGTTGTCGTGGGGGAGGGCGCTGCCGACGCGGCCGTACATGCCGAACCACATCAGCATCACGCCCACGACGAAGCTGAACAGGACGTTCTGGATCCGGAACGCCAGGAAGTTGAGGTTGGAGTCCAGGAGAGCCAGGTTCACGAACCCGCTCGCGATGAACAGCACCCCCAGCACGATGTTGAGGGTGGAGGCGAAGGTGCCGCCGACCACCATCCCGACGAAGAGCAGTCCGCCGATGCAGATCGACAGGACGCTCAGCGCGCCGTTCGTGTTCAGCCCGAGCACCGTGTCCCCGCCGGTGTCGAAGAAGCCGATCCGGTCGATCAGCCCCAGGATGCCGAAGGCGACGAGCAGCAGGCCCGTGAGACCCGCGCCGACGCGGTAGACCTTGCTCAGCTTGTGGTCGGTGGGCAGGTGCTCGTCGAGCGTGGCGTTCACGGGATGCAGGACGCGCTGCACCACACCGGGGCCCTTCGGGCCGGGCGGCGGCCCGTACGGCTCGTGCGGCACGTAGGGCGCGTAGTGCTCATGGGGCTCGGTGCACCCGAAGGCCGCGTGCGGGGCGTACGACCCCTCGGACGCCGGCGGCGCTTCGGGCTCGCGCGGCTTGTGGAAAGCATGGGCAGCCATGGCGCCCTCCTCGGTGCCGTTCCTGCTCCGTTCCCTGCACCTCCCAGCATCCGCCGCACCCCACCCGCGGACAACTCCGGGGCGGGGCGGGGGCGGGGGGCCCGGGCGGGCCTTGGCGGGGGCCGAGGGGAGCCGGCGCCCACGGCACCCACACCTCCGCCCAGGGGCTTCGGGGGCGGGCGTCGGGGCCCGGAGGCAGGCGCGTTGCGGCGAGTCGGGGCCGCGGTGTCGTGGCCGAGGTGTGGGGGCCAGGGCCAAGGCCAGGGTCAGGGCCAAGGGCAGGGCCGGGGCCGGGGCCGGGGCCAGGGCCGGGGGGGCCGTGGGGAGAGGTCCCGTGAGCCGGAGGCAGGCGTGTTGCGGCGAGTCGGGGGCCGCGGTGTCGTGGCCGAGGTGTGGGGGTCAGGGCCAAGGGCAGGGTCAGGGCCAAGGGCAGGGCCGGGGCCAGGGCCAGGGCCGGGGGCAGGGGGGCCGTGGGGAGAGGTCCCGTGAGCCGGGGGCCCGGGCCGCCGATACCTGCCGTCGTCCCGCCGCGGTCAGCCGACGGCGCGCCTACCCCGCATGTCCGCCACCACGCGGCCCACCGCCAGCCGCACCTGCTCGGTCTCCTGGAGGAAGTGCCAGTAGTCGGGGTGGCGGCCCTCCAGACCCGCCACCGCCCGGTCCAGCCGGGCCACCGCATCGTCCAGCGGGCGCGCGTGCTGCGGATCCGGCACGCTGCGGCCCTCCATCGCCAGCCGCTGCGCGTCCCGGATCGCGAACCGGGTCCGGTCGATCTCCTGCTGCGGGTCCCGGGCCACCGCCTCCAGCACGCGCAGCCGGTCCCCGGCCGCCGACACGCCCTCGTCGGACGCGTCGAGGAGCGCCCGTACGGTCCCCAGCAGGGCCGTCGCATCCGCCCAGCGCTGCTCCTGCCGGGCCGCGCCCGCCTCCCGCAGCCGCTCCTCGGCCTGCCGCACCGCGGCCGCCGCCTGCTCGGGCACCTGCTGGAGGTCCTGCCAGCAGGCCGCACTGAACCGGCGCCGCAGCTCACTCAGGATCGGATCCACCTGCCCGGCCCGCGTCTGCAGGGCCTGCGCCCGGGTCCGCAGGCTCACCAGACGGCGGTCCATCTCGGCCGCCCGTTCCGGCAGCCGCTCGGCGTCCGCACGTATCGCCTCGGCCGCGCGCAGGATCCGGTCGGCCCGCTGGATGGTCTCCGCCACCCCGTGCCGCCCGGCCCCCTCGTTGAGCTTGGTCAGCTCGGGCGCCAGCGCCGCGAGCCGCGCCGCCGACTCGTCGGCCCGCAGCCCCGAGGCCCGTACGGAATCCAGCGCGCCGGTGGCGGCGAGCAGCGCGGCCTTGGCCCGCTCGCGGGCCGGCGCCACCCGCGCGAGCTGCGTCTCCGCCGTGTCGAGGAGCGGCTGCAGCCCCTGCGCGAACCGGTCCAGCTCCCCGTTGACCCGCACCAGCTCGTCCCGGGCCCGCGTCAGCTCCGTCCGCGCCCGGCTCGCGACGGCGGCCTCCAACTCCGGCCGGTCCAGGTCATACGCGTCGACCGCCTCGATGTACGCACGGCTGACCTGGTCGATCCGCTGCCCGAGCGCCGCGAACCCGTCCGCGGCCTGCCGGGCCGCCGGCGACCGGTCCACGGCGGCAATGGTCTCGATGGAGATCCGCAGGTCCCGCTGCGCGGTGTCCAGCGCGTAGAACGCCTCGGCGGCTGCATCCTTGGCCGCTTGCGCGTCGGCCCGCCGGCTCTCGTCCCGCCCACCGAACCACCGCCGGGAAGTAGCCGTCACAATCCCTCTCCCGTGCCGCGTCGCATCCGCCATGCCCGGTCCATTCTCCCCCACGCGAACGCGTTTGCGTCCGTACCAGCCCCTGCATGTAGGCTGTCCACTCATCCACGGGTGCGTAGCTCAGGGGTAGAGCGCTGCTCTTACAAAGCAGATGTCGGCGGTTCGAAACCGTCCGCGCCCACCAGCACAAAGACCCCCTGCCGATCACGGCAGGGGGTCTTTGCATGCCGCATCGGTGCCGCATGGCCTCCGCGAGGGGCATCAAGTGGACCTTGCGAGGACGGCTGCGCCTCAGCCGCTTGCCACACCGGCCAGTGTCCCGCGGACGGAGACGAGCCGCGCCGGATGCCCGTTTCGCGAGCAGGACGCCCCGGCTTGTCACACCCTTCCCCCATCCTCTCTGGCATGAACGAAGACGTCTTCTGGCAGCTCATCGAGAAGTGCCGCCCCTCAGCCCCCGACCCCGAGGGTGATCAGCTCGCGGCTGCCCTGATCGCCCACCTGGCGAACGGCCCTGTCAAGGACGTGGCCGGCTTCGCCGAGCAGCTCTCCTGGGCCCTGTACAGGTTGGACCGCAAGGAATACGGAGCCGGGATGTCGGGTGATGCGTTCCTGTACACCAGGGCTGCGGTCGTTGCGGCAGGCCGGGACGAGTACAAGAACGTACTTCGGGACCCAGAGCGTTTCATGCCGTTCGTGAACGACCGCGTGTGGGCCGAAGCCCTGCTCTACGTTCCCGACAGTGCCTACGAGCAGCTCACGGGCGAGGAATGGGACCGCCGCACTCAGTACAGCTACGAGTCTTACTCCAACGCAGCCGGCTGGATCGGCGCATAGCCGCCAACAGGCGCTCCTGCCTCACCGCACGGCAGGTGTCGGCGTTTTGGCGTGGGGCCTTCGGTGTCCGGGGTTGGCCGTACGCTGCTGTCATGGGCATGGGAGGCATCACGCCGGGGGCCGTACTCAAGGCCATGGCGGAGTACGAGGAATTGGGGCGGGAGGCGTTTCTCGCGAAGTACGGCTTTGCGGCAGCCTTTTCGTATGTCGTGGTGCACGAGGGGAGGGAGTACGACTCCAAGGCGATTGCCGGTGTGGCACACCAGTGGGATCACGGCCGCCCGCTCAGGCCGGGAGAGTTCAGCGGGGGCAAGGATCACGCTGTGGCGTGGCTGAAGCGGGCAGGGTTCCACGTCAAAGCCGTGAAGAACCCCGACTGGGCCAGGGACGAGATCATCCTTGCCTGCCAGCTCGTGATGGAGAACGGCTGGAAGGGGCTGGATGCCCGAGACGCCAGGGTCGTGGAGCTGTCAGCTCTGCTCCAGGTGCTCCCCATCCACTCCGAGACGGAACGCAACGAGAAGTTCCGCAATGCCAACGGGGTAGCACGTAAGACTTTCGACATCGCCACTCGGCATCCGGAGTACCAGGGCAAGCGCACCAAGGGCGGAGCTCTCGATGAGGCGGTGCTGAAGGAGTTCCTCGCCCGGCCGGAGGAGATGGCCGGGGCGGCGCGGCTCATACGCCGCGGTGTCGCCACGGGTGACCTGCAGACTCTTGCGCCGACCGACGACGAGACGTTTGACGATGACTACAGCGCTCCCGAGGGCCGGCTCCTCATGCGTCGACACCAGGCCCGCGAGCGCAACAAGAACCTGCGCAAGAAGAAGATCAATTCCGTGCTCCAGGGCGGAGGACGGCTGGCGTGTGAGGCGTGCGGGTTCGACTTCGAGGCCGTCTACGGTGACCGTGGCGCTGGGTACATCGAGTGCCACCACGTGCTGCCCCTCCACGTAGCGGGGGAGGGGCGGACCAGACTCGGTGATCTCGCCCTCATCTGCGCCAACTGCCACCGCATGATCCACCGGCGTGCACCATGGCCGACTCCGCGGGAACTGCGGGCGTCCATAGAGCGCAAGCATGCAGCTGACCGGCGTGCAGCCGAAGCTCTGTCGCGCCCGCGTAAAGCCGCTGACCAGCAGATGCCCAGCTAGTGATCCCACCTCGGCGGTTCGAAACCGTCCGCGCCCACCGGGGCAACGGCCCCCTGTCGATCACGGCAGGGGGCCTTTGGTGTCGTCGGGTGGGGGTGTGGGGGCTACTTGAGGTTGAGGGTCTGGAGGTCGGTGGTTCCGGGCGGCCTCGTGATGGTGAAGCTCTTGCTGTAGCTGTGCGACTCCCCGTCGCTGTCTTCGCAGTTGACCGTGGCGTTGGCGGTGAGGCCCTTGCCCTTGGGGATGTTGGTGAAGGTGATCGAATAGGTCTCCGAGACGTCCTCGCCCGAGAGGTCGGCCGTCTTGGCGGTCCTGCCCCTGGGGGTGATCGACACCTGGGTCACCGTGGTGTCCTCGAAGCGCTCGCAGCTCGCGGTGCCCTGGACTTTGACCTTGCCGGAGTCCGGGTTGGCCGCTGCGGTGCCGGTGGCCGCGACCGGGAGGGCGGCTGCCAGTGAGGCTGTGGCCAGGGCGGCGGCGAATCGCCTTGCCTTGGTGCTGAGGTCCCGCATGTCGGTCTCCACTCGTCTGCTGCGGCCCGCGCGGGGGGTGGAGACGGACGTCGAGTCGAAAGTGGCCGGCCGCCGGGCCGGGCGCGGCGTCGGGTCGCCACATGCGGGTGCCGTCGCTTGGATGGGTGCGCCTGGGGGTGCGTGGGCCGGGGCCGGGGCCGTACGTCTCGTACGGGGCCGGTGGTGCCGGGCCGTGCACGGGTGGCGCCGGAGTGCCGGTGCGGCCGGTGCCCTGCTCCGGCTTCGGTGGGTCTGCTTGCCGGATGCGGCTGCTGCGGCCGTGGCTCCTACCACTTCGACCGTATCGAGCCCCCCGGGGTGTGTCCACTTTTGGTCGGTTCGGCGAAATTGACGCCTCAACCGCCGGAACGGGCGCGCGGGCGCCGCTGCCGGGGCGGGCTTCGGGAAGCGTCCCCGGGGCCGGGGGCGTGCGGCGCATACTCGGAGTATGTGTCGGAGTATCAAGACCTTGCGTCCGCCGGCCCTCCCCGAGAAGGCCACCGAGGAGGAGATGCAGGCGGCCGCCCTGCAGTACGTACGGAAGGTGTCGGGGTTCAGGGCGCCCGCGGCGCACAACCGGGAGGTGTTCGACGCCGCCGTGGCGGCGGTGGCGGAGGCGACCCGGGCGCTGCTCGACGGCATCGAGGTGCGCGGCTCCCATGCCCGGCCCCCTGAGCACGTGCATGCGCATCAGGAGGCGTGAGGGGCGTTCGTACGCCGTGTGACCGGCGGTGACCGGGCTCCCGCCGGTCCGCCGGGGCGGGAGTGGCCGGCCACCTGGCGGGTCAGTGGCGGGTGTGCGCGCGGCGGCGCAGGATCCACACGGCGGTGCCGGCGGCGCCTGCCACCAGGGCCCCGCCCAGGGCGATGCGCGCCGGGCTCGACTCGCCGATGCTGCCGCCGAGGCCGCCGCGGGCCGCCCCCGGGGTGACCTGGAGCGAGACGACGACCGTCCGGCCGCCGGGGCTGCCGCACTCGAAGGTGACCCGGTGGGTGCCGGGGGTCGCGTCGCGGAAGACCAGTGCGGAGCCGAAGAGGTTCGTCGCCTCCTGGTTGCCGGGTGTCAGGCGCACGTCCCCGAAGGCGCTGGAGGAGGCGCGGCCGGTGCGGGTACGGCAGCCCGAGATGTTGAGCGAGACCCGGCTGCCGGGCGCGACCGTGGTCGGGGAGACGCTGGCGATGGGCGCGAGGCTGCCCCCGGTCGCGGCGACCGCGGCGGTGGGGGCGAGGGCGGTGGCAGCGGTGGCGGTCAGTAGGGTCGCGGCCGCGACGGTGGTCAGGCGCATGAGCGGAACTCCTCGGCTCCTCGGAAACGGCGCGGCCAGGGCACGGATGTGACGCAGCTTCGGTTGCGCACCGCTGTCCTTCGGACGCTAGGAGCCGGGCCCGCCCGCGGCGATCGGGACCGGGTGAACGGGTGAGCACGCTGGTCCGGCCGGGGGAGCAAACCCGCCCACCCGGGCGTGTCGCCGGGCGCCAAGGCCCCGGAGCGCGCTGCGACGCGGGTCCCTCCACGTGACCATCGGGCCCGGGCCGGGGCCACGGGCCCGGCGGCCGCCCGGACCCGGGCCCGCTGCCGGCCCGGCCTCGCGCCCGCGCCCCGCCGAGGCCTGCCCGCTCCTCGCGCGCCGAACCGGCCGCGCTGCCGCCGAGGCCTGCCCGCGCCTCGCGCCCTGAACCGGCCGCGCTGCCGCCGGGGGCTTGCGCGCATCGTGCGTGCTGGACGGTGCGGGCCGCCGCCGTGTCTCGTTCGTGGACCGCCCTGAACCGGCCGCGCCGCCGCGGGCGCTCGTGTGTGCATCGTGCGCCGGGGGGTTCGTGTGGTCCTCTGGCCGGCCGGGGGCGGTGCCTCGTGCCGGGCGGGTGTGTCGGCGCCGGATGGACGCGCATCGCGCGCGGAGCCGGCCCTGCTGCGGCCGGGACTTGTTCGTGTGGCGTGCGTGCCGCGTGCCGGGCGGTTCGGGTGACCGTCCGAGCTCGGCCGTGGACCGCGTGCTGAACGGGCCGCCGTCGCCGGGGCTTGGAAGCGCATCGTGCGCCGGAGGGCCCGTATGGGCGTCCGGCCGGCCGGGGCGGGGCCCCGAGCCGGACGAGCCACTGCCGGACCTTGTCCGGTCCGGTGCGTGCCGGACGGGTGCTCCGGCGCCGGATGTCTGTGTCCGGGTGTCCGTGTATCGGGCGCGGAGTCTGCCGTGCTGCGGCCGGGGCGTGTTCCGTGTGTCGGGCGTGCCGGGCGGTTCGGTGACCGTCCGAGCTCGGCCGTGGACCGCGTGCTGAACGGGCCGCCCTCGCCGGGTTATGCGGGCGTCGCGCGTGCCGGACGGGCCGGGCTGCGGCCGGGGTTCGTGCGGGCGTCGTGCGTGCCGGACGGGCCGGCTGCGGCCTGGGTTTGTCCGTGCGGGGTGCGGGGTGGACCCGTCGTGCCGCCTACGGGGCTCGGCCGAGGAGAGGGCTGTCCACCTGGCCTGCGGGGTGGTCAGGTGGCTGGGGTGGGGGTGGGGCGGCGCATGAGGTAGGCGGCCAGGGTGCCTGCGGCGAAGAGGGCGGCCACCGAGACGGCCGTGCCCAGCCAGGTGGCGCCCAGCCATTGGGTGCCGAAGTAGCCGAGGGAGACGCTGTAGCCGGCCCAGGCCATGCCCGCGAGGGCCGACCAGGGCAGGAACTCCTTGATGCGGCGGTGGGCGGCGCCCGCGGCCAGGGAGACCACCGAGCGGCCGGCCGGTGCGAAGCGGGCGATCACCACCAGGAGGCCGCCGCCCCGGCTCAGGGCCCAGCCGAGTCGTTCCTGCGCCCGGCTCAGCCGCCGGGAGCGGGCGATGGCCCGGTCGAGCCGTGCCCCGCCGCGCCAGGCGACCCGGTACGCGGCCAGGTCGCCGAGCACGGATGCGGTGGTGGCGCAGATCAGCAGGGACAGGATGTCCGGGACCTGCTCGGGCACCGGGGCGGCCGCCCCCGCGGCCCCCGCAGCACCGGCCGCGGCTGCCGCGGCGGCGGCGGTGATCACCAGGACCCCGCTGGGCAGGACGGGCAGGAAGACGTCCAGGATGACGGAGACCGCCACGACGGCGTAGATCCAGGGGCTCGTGGTCAGCGACCCCACACTCTCAAGCAAAACGGGACTCCCCAGTCCGGTTGGCGTACGGCGGAACGCGCCGCGGCGTCGCGGGGGAGCGGCAGGAGCGGCTTGGCTTGACAGCCATACAGCGTACGCCTGGCGTTCGGCATGCGTACGGCGGGGTCCGCCCTTGTGTCAGGTTTCCGACCGGACTGTCATGTTCCTGTTGATCTGCACCCCCTCGCCGGCCCCCCGCTCCGGCTCCGCCAGGTCCCGTTCCATGGCGGTGACGAGCCGCGCCCCCGCCTTGCCGCCGGAGCGTGCCTGGTCCAGTCGGAGCCGGGCGGTACGCCCCCGCAGGGACAGCGTCATCAGCTGGTTGGCGAACCACGGCCCACCGGTGCGGTGCCAGACCAGCGGCGGCCGCCCCGTCCGGGCATGCCGGCTCAGCACCCGCCCGAGCCAGCGGCCCGCCCGGCTCCAGCCGAACCGGAACCCCAGCTTCACGGCCCGGTGGATGGAGTTGTGCACCGGGGAGCAGGTCAACTGGTAGATCCGCGAGGTGGTCGCGGTCCGCGGCTCGGCCACGTAGGCGTGGTGCACGTCACCGGACAGGACGCACACCGTGGCCGGGGCCCGCGGCCCCGTCCCCACCTCCTCGATCAGGTCGGTCAGCGCCGCGAAGGAGGACGGGAAGGCCGCCCAGTGCTCCAGGTCGCTGCGCCGTCGCAGGTCCTCGGCGAACCGGGCCCACCGCTCCCCGCGTTCACCCCGGCACAGCGCCGCGTCCCAGCCCTCCGCGTCGTGCACCAGCGGGGGCAGCAGCCAGGGGAGCGAGGCGCCGATGAGCAGGTGGTCGTAAGCGCCGTGCCCGTCAAGCGCGTTGTCGCGCAGCCACTGCTGCTCCTCCGGGTCGAGCATGGACCGCCGCTCCTCGTGGAGCACCCGGGCGCACCGGGTGTCGATGATCAGCAGGCGCGTGCCGCCGAGGTCGCGGCGGTAACTCCAGCGCACCGAGGTCGGATCGGCGTCCGCCGCGGCCGCGAACCGGCGCAGCTCGTCGGTCCCGTCGGGGGCCTCGCGTATCGCCGCGTAGAGCGGGTCCGCGGCGAGCTCGGCCGGGGAGAGGTTCCCCAGGTGCTGGTAGACCCAGTACGACATCAGCCCGCCGAGCACCCGCTCCTGCCACCACGGCAGGGCGCGGCGCTCCGCGACCCAGGCGGCGCTGGTGTTCCAGTCGTCGGACAGGTCGTGGTCGTCGAAGATCATGCAACTGGGCACGGTGGACAGCAGCCAGCGGATCTCCGGGTCCAGCCAGGATTCCTCGTAGAGCCGGGTGAACTCCTCGTAGTCCGCGACCTGGGCCCCGGGGGCCTCGCGCAGGTCCCGCCGGGCGGCGAGCCAGGCCCGGGTCTCGCGCGAGAGCATGTCGGCGTACACCTGGTCGCCGAGGAGCAGCAGCACGTCGGGCCGCTCGGCGCCCGGCTCCGCGGCGAGGCGCGCCGCGAGGGTGTCGAGGGCGTCCGGGCCGTGCGGCCCGCGGCCCTCGGCGGGCGGGGCGGCCTGCCGGCAGGAGCCGAAGGTCAGCCGCAGCGGGGGCGCCTCCCGGCCGGGCGCGCGCGGCACGGGGGTGCTTATGGTGCTCGCCGGGAACGCGCTCCCGGGCAGCGGCCAGACCGGACGCCCGTCGAGCAGCACCTCGTACGAGGTGGTGGTCCCCGGGGTGAGGCCCGTGACGGGTATCAGTGCGTAGTGGTGCCCGGAGATCTGGAACGTGCGGACGGAACCGCCGGCCCCGTCCGCGCAGCGGACCTCGGCCGTGCACGGCCGGTCGGCCTCGACCCACACGGTGGCCGTGTCCCCGCGGTCCCAGTCCACGTACCGCAGCAGTGGTCCCAGGCGCAGTCCGCCCATCCGACTCCCCCTCCTCCGTTGCCCCTTGACTCAAAGTACGACGGGGAGGGGGGCGGTGGTTCCTGTTCCGACCCGGAGATCGGCCCGGAGATCGCCCCGGAGACCGGCCCGGGTTCCACCGGGCTCGGGTCCGGGGCTTTCCCGGGTCTCCGGGGGGTGTCAGCAGCCGTTGAGCACGTTCAGCAGGGCCGTCTTCTCGGCGGAGTCGATGGTCAGCCCCCAGTACTGCTTCACGTTGACCCACATGCGGGCGTACGTGCAGCGGTACGCGGTGCGCGAGGGCAGCCACTCCGCGGGGTCCAGGTCGCCCTTGGCCTGGTTCACGTTGTCGGTGACGGCGATCAGCTGCGGCCGGGTCAGGTCGTTGGCGAACTGCTGGCGCTTGGCGGTGGTCCAGGAGGCGGCGCCCGAGCGCCAGGCCTCGGAGAGGGCGACCACGTGGTCGATGTCCAGGTCGGCGGCCGCGGTCCAGGTGGCGCCGTCGTACTCCGAGTACCAGCTGCCGCTCACCGAGGCGCAGGAGGAGTCGGTGACGACGTTCACGCCGTCGCGCTTGAGGACGGTCTCCCGGGTGTTGCAGGTGCCGGAGACGGTGCTCCAGTGCGGGAAGAGGTCGCGGCTGTAGCCGCTGGAGGAACCTTCCGCCTGGGGGGTCACCGTGGCCAGGTAGGCGCGGGCGGCCGCCGCGCTGATCGGCGCCGGCGGCGCGGCCTGGGCGGCGGGGGCGTTCACCAGGGCGGTGGCGGCGAGCGTTCCGATTGCTGCGAGCATGCCAAATCGACGCGCGTAGATGCCGGACATGGTTCTCCTCGGTGCGGGGGGTTGGAGGGCTTCGGACCCCGGCGGGGCCCGGCCATCGTGGCGGCGCCGGGTTTCGCTCGGATGGGCACCAGGTAACAGGGTGGCGACATGGCCACGTCAGATCAAGTCGTCCAACCGGCGTCCGTCAAGCGGAAGTTGAGGTTCCGGGGTGGTGGTGGTGTGCCCGACGGCAGCGGGGCAGCCCGGTAGGCCCGCCCGGCAAGCCCGGTGGCCCGCAGTCGCGGCGGGGCGAGGGAGGAGGCCCGGGGAAGGGGCGTGGAGGGGCGGGGGAACGGGCCCGCGGGACCTGCGCGCGGCGCGGGCCGGGACCAAAGGCCCATTCCGGCACGTCCGGCGCGTCCCGTACTCTGTACGGAGCAGAAGGGGAGTAGCTCTTCGCCGGACCGTCGACACACTGCTGGGTCACCCAGCCGGCGCCCGGAGGCAGGCCGCGGTCAGCGGTCGGCCAGCGAGACCTTCGGCCGCAGTGTCCTCGTGTACCCACGGGGCGCCGCCGTGCCGAAGCGACCCCTGAATCAACCCAGGTCTCTCGGTGCGGCAGCGTCCTGCCCGACCGATTGAGGTAACTCCTCCGTGATCAGCATCAGCATCATGGCGATCGTCTTCGGACTCGTCTTCGTCGCCGAGCTGCCCGACAAGACCGCCCTCGCCGGGCTCATGCTCGGCACCCGCTACCGGGCCTCCTACGTCTTCGCCGGCGTCGCCGCCGCCTTCGCCGTGCACGTCGCGCTCGCCATCGCGGCCGGCAGCGTGCTGACCCTGCTGCCGCACCGGTTGGTGCAGGCGGTGGTCGGCGTCCTGTTCCTGGCCGGTGCGGGCATGCTGCTGCTCAAGAAGGACGACGGGGAGGAAGAGGTCAAGGCGCCCGCCGACCAGTCCTTCTGGAAGGTCTCCGGGGCGGGCTTCATGCTCATCCTGGTCGCGGAGTTCGGCGACCTGACCCAGATCATGACCGCGAACCTCGCGGCGCGCTACGAGGACCCGCTCTCCGTCGGCCTCGGTGCGGTACTCGCCCTGTGGGCCGTCGCCGGCATCGGCATCGTGGGCGGCCGCACCCTCATGAAGTACGTGCCGCTGCGCCTGATCACGAAGATCGCGGCCGGCGCGATGGCGGCGATGGCCGCCTTCAGCCTCTACGAGGCGATCGCGGGCTGAGTCCGCGGGCGGCCCTGGCGCAGCCGGCCGGGCGCGCCCGGCGCATGGGAAAGGGGCCCGCCCCGGTGGCAGTCACCGGGGCGGGCCCCTTTCCCATGCGCGCTCAGGCCGCGGCCGGCGCCGGCTGCACGGTCAGCACGATCGAGCCGTCCGCCGCAGGGGTCACCCGTACGGCCGTCAGGTCCGGTACGTGCACGGTGGGGCCGTGCTCGCCGGCCCGCGGACCCACGCCCACCACGCGCATGCCCGCGGCCCGGCCGGCTGCGATGCCGGCGCCGGAGTCCTCGAAGACGATGCAGTCGGCGGGGTCGACGCCGAGTTCGGCGGCGCCCTTCAGGAAGCCCTCGGGATGCGGCTTGCTGGCCTCGACGGACTCGGCGGTCACCCGGACCTCGGGCATCGGGAGGGCCGAGGCGGTCATCCGGGCCGTGGCCAGGGCCACGTCGGCGGAGGTGACCAGGGCGTGCGGCAGTTCTTCGAGCGCGGCCAGGAACTCGGGTGCGCCCTCGACCGGCACCACCCCGTCCGTGTCGGCCGTCTCGCGGGCCAGCATCACGGCGTTGTCCGCGTGGTTGAGCTCCATGGGGCGCTCCGGGAGGAGCAGGGCCATCGTGGCGTACCCCTGGCGGCCGTGGACCACCTTCATGGCCTCGTCGGGGTCCAGTCCGTGGGTCAGCGCCCACTCGCGCCAGCAGCGTTCGACCACCGCGTCCGAGTTGACCAGGGTGCCGTCCATGTCGAGGAGCAGGGCCCGGGCGGACAGGACGACGGGGGCGGTGGTGGTGCTGGCCGGCATCGGCGGGGCTCCAGACGGGCGCGGGAAGAGAACAAGCGGTTCCGTCCACCGGTCAGGGAGTGCGGACGGAACCACTTTGTTTCTTCACGATACAAAATACAGGTTGGTCTACGCCAGTACAGCCCCCAGGCCGAAAAAAAGCAGGATCGGTGAGCGGGAGGGCGGGAGCGGACGAGGGCGGGGGCAGACCGGGCCGGGCACGGCCGTCACGGCTCGTGGGTCTGGGCCTCCAGGGCCCTGCGGGTCGCGGGACCATAGACCCCCGAGGGATCGCCGATGATGTTCGCCCAGGCCTGGTAGTCGGCCACGGCGCGCTCCACGGCGCGGGTGTACTTGCCGTTGACCGGCCCCCCGTACATGTCGAACTCGGCCAGCCGGGCCTGGAGCTCGCGGACCTCCGCGCCGCCGTCCCCGCGGCGCAGCGTCTGACCCGCCGGCGCGGTGGGGTCCGGGGAGCGGGTGGCCTTGCGGGACGGGCCCGGCGAAGGGCTCTGCGTCCCACGCGCCCCGGGGGAGGCGGAGGCCGGCCCGGAGGCGGTGGGGGAGGACTCGCCGTCCTCCGACTCGTCCGCTGCGCCCTCGCTCGCGGCCGCGGTCGGGCCGTCCTGCTCCCGCTCCCCGGCGCCGGTCGCCGACGGCCGGGCCTTGTCGGGGGCCACGCTCACCGCGGGCGGCGAAAGCGTCGGGTCGGGCAGGGCGCGGTCCTTCCCGTCCCCGTCCTCCGCGGACATGCCGACGGCCAGCAGCCCGGCGCCGAGCGCCACGACCGCCGCGCCGACCAGCAGCGGCAGCGCTCTGCTCCGGCCCCGGTTCCGCCCCCGCCCGGCCCGTGCCGCGGCCCGTCCCGCCGGCGCCGCATGCAACCGGACCGCCTCGTCCACGATCAGCGTCCCCGGACCGGCCTCGGCCCCGTCCGCGGAGCCGGCACCGACCCCGGATGCGCCCCAGCCCTGCTCGGGGGACCCGTAGGCCGCCGCCTGCGTGGTCCCGTACGGGTTTGCCTCCAGGCTCTCGGGGCCCGCCTGTGGGCTCCCGTAGGCCGTCGCCGGGCTCCCGTCCGGGGGCCCGTACGGATTCCCGCCGGGACTTCCGTACGTGGCCCCGGCCGGGCCCCCGTACGCGCCCGTCTGCGGGGCCTCGCGGTGGCCCGCGTACGGGATCCACGCGCTCGGCTCGCCCTCGGCGGCGGTCGCTCCGGCGTCCGGGGTCCCGGCAGCGGGGGTCCCGGGAGCCCCGGCCGGCACCACCGGCAGCACCTCCGTGACCCCGTCGGCCGGGCTGCCCACGCCCGTCCCGCCGGTCCCGCCGAAGCCGGACCCCGCGGCATACGGCCCGCCGGGCCCGCCCGGCGCGGCCTGCTCCCCGCCCGCAGGACCCGGAACCGGACCCGCCGTGCCCATGCCCGCGCCTCCTTCGGGCCACGGCCCGGCGGCGTACGGCGGCGCAGGCACCGTCCCGGCGGCGGGGCTCCACGGCTCCTCGGCCGTCGCTCCCGCGCCCACCGGACCGGCGGCCGCCGGTGCCGGCCCCCACGGGCCGGGCGACACCGGCTGCTGCTCCCCGGGCTGCTGCTGTACGACGCCCAGGAGGCGCGGGGCGGAGTCCGCCGGGGACGCCTCGCCGCTGCCGTCGCCGGACGCGCCCGGGCGGGACATGTACGGGCGGATCCGGGAGTGGTCGAAGCCGCCCGCCGGGGTGCGGGTGTGGCCGCAGCGGCCTCCGGCAGCGCCGCATTCTGGACAGCGCACAGCGCTCACTTGTGGATCCCCTCCCAGGCGTGTGCCTGCGATTATGCAGATCCCCGGGAGCCGGCCCAACCTGCCCGACAGGCCATAACCGGACACACCACTCAGGATGGAAAGGTGTACCGGCCCTGAGGAGGAGTTCATGGCTCAGGAAGTGACCGCCAAGGCCGTGGACCCCGGGTCCGGACCCGGCGCGGAGCACCCCGAACGCAACGTCATGGTCGCCATCGGCGCCCTGCTGCTCGGCCTGCTCATCGCCGCACTCGACCAGACCATCGTCTCCACCGCGCTGCCGACGATCGTCAGCGATCTCGGCGGCATGGAGCACCTCTCCTGGGTGGTCACCGCGTACATGCTCGCCTCCACCGCGGCGACCCCGCTGTGGGGCAAACTCGGTGACCAGTACGGCCGCAAGAAGCTGTTCCAGGCCGCCATCGTCATCTTCCTCATCGGCTCCGCCCTGTGCGGACTCGCCCAGGACATGCCGCAGCTCATCGGCTACCGCGCCCTGCAGGGCCTCGGCGGCGGCGGCCTGATCGTGCTGTCGATGGCGATCGTCGGGGACATCGTCCCGCCCCGCGAACGCGGCAAGTACCAGGGCCTGTTCGGCGCGGTCTTCGGCGCGACCAGCGTCCTCGGCCCGCTGCTCGGCGGCCTGTTCGTGGACCACCTCAGCTGGCGCTGGGTCTTCTACATCAACCTCCCCATCGGCATCGTCGCCCTCCTCGTCATCGCCGCGGTCCTCCACATCCCGGTCCGCACCTCGAAGCACACCATCGACTACCTCGGCACCGCCCTCATCGCATCCGTCGCCACCTGCCTGGTCCTCGTCGCCTCCCTCGGCGGCACCACCTGGGCCTGGGGATCGGCGGAGATCATCGGCCTGGCCGTGCTCGGCGCCGTCCTGCTCGCCGCCTTCGTCGCCGTCGAGAAGCGCGCAGCCGAACCGGTGCTGCCGCTGAAGCTGTTCCGGATCCGCACCTTCACCCTGTGCTCGGTGATCAGCTTCGTCATCGGCTTCGCCATGTTCGGGGCGATGGTCTACCTGCCCACCTTCCTCCAGGTCGTCCAGGGCGTCTCGCCCACCATGTCCGGCGTCCACATGCTGCCGATGGTGCTCGGCATGCTGATCACCTCCACCGGCTCCGGACAGCTCGTCAGCCGCACCGGCCGCTGGAAGGTCTTCCCCATCGCCGGCACCGCCGTCACCGCGATCGGCCTGCTCCTGCTCCACCAGCTCCACCGCACCAGCTCCACCTGGGAGATGAGCGCCTACTTCTTCGTCTTCGGCGCCGGACTCGGCCTGGTCATGCAGGTCCTGGTGCTGGTCGTGCAGAACGCCGTCAGCTACTCCGACCTCGGCGTCGCCACCTCCGGCGCCACCTTCTTCCGCTCCATCGGCGCCTCCTTCGGCGTCGCCATCTTCGGCACCGTCTTCACCAACCGGCTCGACGGCAAGCTCGGCGATGCGCTCGCCGGAACCGCCCTGCCGCCCGGCGCCTCCGTCGCCCGCATGGAAGCCGACCCGCGGGCCATCGGACTCCTCCCGCCCGACCTGCGCGTCCGCGCCCTCGACGCCTACTCCGCCGCCATCACCGACGTCTTCCTCTACGCCGTCCCCGTGGTGCTCCTCGCCTTCGTCATCGCCTGGTTCCTCAAGGAGGACCGCCTGCGGGCCTCCGTCACCGCGCCCGACGTCAGCGAGACCCTGGCGTCGAACCCCGTGCAGCGCACCTCCCACGACGAGGTCGCCCGGGCCCTCTCGGTCCTCGGCACCCGCGAGGGCCGCAAGCACGTCTACGAGAAGATCACCGCCAAGGCGGGCTACGACCTGCTGCCCGCCTCCAGCTGGCTGCTGCTGCGGATCTCGAAGTACGGCTCGGCGGAGCCCGCCGTACTCGCCGAACGCACCACCGTCCCGCTCCGCGTGATCACCGAGGCCGCCCGCCAGGTCGAGGAACGCGGGCTGGCCGTACGCCAAGGCCTGCCGCTCGTCCTCACCCCCGAGGGCAGGGCGGCGGCCGCCCGGCTCGCCGAGGCGCGCCGCGAGTCCCTCGCCGAGCTGCTGGGCGACTGGTGGGGCCCGGACCGGCCCACCGACCTCGTGAAGCTGGTGGAGGAGCTCAACGCCGAACTCTGCGGCTCCGACGCCGAAGAGCCCCACGAATCGCTCCCGCGCCGCGACCACGCGGCCCACTGACCCGCGGCCCACTGACCCGCGGCCCACTGACCCGCGGCCCACTGACCCGCGTCCCGCCCTCCCGGTGACCGCCCTTCCCGCGCCCGCCCCCCGCCCCGGGCCCCCGGTCCGAACTCCGCGCCGCCCTCAGTCGGTCAGCCGCTTCTCGAACCAGTGCTGCGCGTACGGCCCGGAGTTGTACGCGGGTATCTCCGCATAGCCGTGCTTCGCGTACAGCCCGCGGGCCTCCACCAGGTCCGTGCGCGTGTCGAGCCGTATCCGCCGCGCGCCGAGGGACCGGGCGGCCTCTTCGAGGGCCGACAGCAGGGCCCCGCCGCCTCCCGTCCCGCGCCGGTCGGGCCGTACGTACACCCGGGTCAGCTCCGCCGTCTGCGGGTCCAGCATCCGGAGCCCGGCGCAGGCCGCGGGCTCGCCCCCGTACCGCCCGACGAGGAAGGCGCCGGTCGGTGCCGTCAGCCCGTCCGCCGGGTCCTCCGCGAGCCCCTCGTCCACCTCGGCCGCGGTGGCGGGACGCCCCCAGTAGCGGCCGGCCACTTCCGCGTAGTACTCCCGGCGCAGCGCGGTGGCCGCCGGCGTGCCGAAGTGCTCCGCCGTGACCGCCCAGCCGTCCGCCCCGCCGTCCGCACGGCCGGTGCCGGCCGCGCCCCTCGCACTGCTCTTGATCGCGTTCATGGCGTCATTGTGCGGGCCCTCGCCCACACGCCGCGTGGAATATCCACAGGCGCGGGCGGATGATGAGGAAAGGTGTAAATCGCACAACGGGAAGGGTGGGAAGCGCCATGTCGATGTCGCAGCATCCGGACGCCGCCCTCATACGCAAGGGCTACGAAGCATTCACCAAGGGGGACATGGAGACCCTGTCCTCCCTGATGACCGCGGACGTCATCCACCACGTGCCCGGCAACAACATGTTCTCCGGCCACCACAAGGGGCGCGAGACCGTGCTCGAGTTCTACCGCCGGCTGGGCGAGGAGACCCAGGGCACGATGCAGGTCCAGCTGGAAACGGTGCTGGTGGACGGCCGGGGGCACGGCATGAGCGTGCACCTCGTCAAGGCCGACCGCGGGGACCGCGGCATCGAGATCCACGAGGGCCTCTTCTTCACCATCGTCGGCGGGAAGATCACCGACATCGACGGCTGCACGGCCGACATCGACGAAGAGGACGCCTTCTGGTCCTGACGCGCGCACCCGGCGCCGGCGCCCTGCGGGTCCCGCCCGGCCGCGCACCCGCGCGCCCGGCCGGAACCCGCCGGCGGGAAGGGATCAGCCCTGCTTCGGGGCCGCCTGCTGGACCACCTCGAAGGACCACAGCGTGGAGCCGGAGGCGGCCGGCTTCGGCCGCTCGCCGCCGCCCGCGCCGCCGCCCTGGTGGGCCGCCTTCATCGGCCCCTCCATCCAGGCCTGGAAGGCGGCCTCGTCACGCCAGCGCGTGTAGACGAGGTACGTGTCGGTGCCCTCGACCGGGCGCAGCAGCTCGAACCACTCGAACCCGTCGGAGTTCTCCACCGACCCCGCACGCGAGGAGAACCGCTTCTCCAGCTCCTCCCGCTGCTCGGCCGGCACGGTCAATGCGTTGATCTTCACGATGCTCATGCCGCAATCCTGCCAAAGGGGCGCCGGGGCGTGCTGACGCCCCGGCGCCCCTCCGGGTGGATCGCCGCGTCCTGTCAGGATCGCCCGGACCGCGTGGGGGCGCCACCCGGACGGACGCACGGCGTCCCGGTGGCGCGGGCGGGGCGGGCCGGGCGGGCCGGGCGGGCCGGGGCCCGCGGAGGGTTTCCGTCGGGGCCGGGCCGGGGCCCCGCACGGTTTCGGTCGCACCCGGCCCGGCCCCCGGCGGATGCCCGGTCGCGCCCGGGCCGGCCCCCGGAGGATGCCGGTCGGGCCCGGGCAGCGGAGGATGCCGGTCAGGCCCGGGCCGCGGGTGCGGGCGGTGTCGGGCCGTCGTGGACGACCTGGAGTTCCTTGATGCCGTTGAGCCAGGCCGCGCGCAGCCGGCGGGGGGCGGGGCCGGTCAGGCGGAGGTCGGGCAGGGTGTCGGCCAGGGCGTTGAAGATCAGGTCGATCTCCAGGATGGCCAGTGACTTGCCGAGGCAGAAGTGCGGGCCGCCGCCGCCGAATCCGAGGTGCGGGTTCGGGTCGCGGGTGATGTCGAAGACCTCCGGGTTCTCGAAGACCTCGGGGTCGTGGTTGGCGGAGGAGTAGAACATGCCGACCCGGTCGCCCGCCTTGATCTTCTGCCCGCCCAGTTCGGTGTCCTGGGTGGCGGTGCGCTGGAAGGAGACCACCGGGGTGGCCCAGCGGACGATCTCCTCGGCGGCCGTGGCCGGGCGCTTGGCCTTGTAGAGCTCCCACTGCCCGGGGTGGGTGAGGAAGGCGTGCATGCCGTGGCTGATGGCGTTGCGCGTGGTCTCGTTGCCGGCCACCGCCAGGACGAGGACGAAGAAGCCGAACTCGTCGGAGCTGAGGTTGCCCTGGCCCTCCGCGGCGACGAGCTGGGTGACGATGTCCTGGGCCGGGCACTGCTTCCGGTCGGCCGACATGTTCATCGCGTAGGCGATGAGGTCCATGGCCGACTGGGCGCCGACCTCCTCGGTGACGGCGTACTCGGGGTCGTCGTACGCGATCATCCGGTTCGACCAGTCGAAGATCTTGGACCGGTCCTCCTGGGGGATGCCGATGAGTTCGGCGATGGCCTGGAGGGGCAGTTCGCAGGCGACCTTGGTGACGAAGTCGAAACTGCCGCCGCCCGCACCGCCCTTGGCCTCCTCGACGATGCGCCGGGCCCGGTCGCGCAGGGCGCCCTCCAGGCTGCGGATCGCGCGCGGGGTGAAGCCGCGCTGGACGATCTGGCGGACCCGGGTGTGCTCGGGCGGGTCCATGTTCAGCATGATCAGGCGCTGGGCATCTATCTGTTCGCGCTGGATGTGCTCGTTGAAGCGGATGATCGCGGTGTTCACGGTGGAGGAGAAGAGCTCCGGGTGCGTGGAGACGTACTTGACGTCCGCGTGCCGGGTGACGGCCCAGTAGCCCTCGTCGTCGAAGCCGGTGATGCCCCGCGGCTGCGGACACCACCACACCGGGGCGGTCTGCCTCAGCTGTGCGAACTCCGGGAGGGGGACGCGGGCTTGGAGGAGGTCGGGGTCGGTGGCGTCGAACCCCTCGGGAAGCGCGGGGCAGGGCATCGGCAACTCCAGAGTCTGACGGCCCATCAGAAGTCGTGTTGAAGGTAGTAACGAGTTCTAGAAGTGACAAGGGCTCCGGCGCGGCCTGTTGAGTGCGGGAATCGTGCAAGAAGCGTGCAAGACCCTTGCGTGGCAGGGGTTCCGGTCATAAGACTGCGGGGAGAACTAGAACGCGTACTAGTTCGGGGCGGGGGCGACCCCGGAGACGGGCGACCCCGGACACGGACACACCCCTGCCGCGGTCCGCCGGGACGGACCGCCGCTGCGGAGGAGAGGACGAGCTCATGGCCGCGGAACCCGTCATCGTCGAAGCCGTACGCACCCCCATCGGCAAGCGCGGAGGCTCGCTCGCCAACCTGCACCCGGCCTACCTGCTGGGCGAGACCTACCGCGAACTGCTCGCCCGTACGGGGATCCGGCCCGACTGCGTCGAGCAGATCGTCGGCGGCACCGTCACGCACGCCGGCGAGCAGTCCATGAACCCCGCGCGCAACGCCTGGCTGGCCATGGGCCTGCCGTACGAGACCGCCGCCACCACCGTGGACTGCCAGTGCGGCTCCTCCCAGCAGGCCAACCACATGGTGGCCAACATGATCTCCAGCGGGGTCATGGACATCGGCATCGCGTGCGGGGTCGAGGCGATGAGCCGGGTGCCGCTGGGCTCCGGGTCCAAGCACGGACCGGGCAAGCCCTTCCCGGACGAGTGGAACGTGGACCTCCCCAACCAGTTCGAGGCCGCCGAGCGCATCGCCCGCAACCGGGGCCTGGGGCGCGAGGACGTGGACCGGCTGGGGCTGCTCTCCCAGCAGCGGGCGGCCGCGGCCTGGGCGGAGGAGCGCTTCAAGCGGGAGACCTTCGCCGTACAGGTGCCCACCACGGAGGAGGAGCAGGCCGCCGGGCAGGGCATGTGGCGGCTCGTGGACCGGGACGAGGGCCTGCGCGACACCTCCATGGAGGCCCTGGCCCGGCTCAAGCCGGTGATGCCGACGGCCGTGCACACCGCCGGGAACTCCTCGCAGATCTCCGACGGGGCGGCCGCCGTGATGTGGGCCTCGCGCAAGATGGCCCGCGCCCTGAAGCTGCGGCCGCGGGCCCGGATCGTCGCGCAGACCCTCGTCGGCGCCGACCCGCACTTCCACCTGGACGGGCCGGTCGACGCGACCCGGGCGGTCCTCGGCAAGGCGGGCATGTCCCTCAAGGACATCGACCTGGTCGAGATCAACGAGGCCTTCGGCTCGGTCGTGCTCAGCTGGGCCCGGGTCTTCGGACAGGACCTGGAGAAGGTCAACGTCAACGGCGGGGCCATCGCCCTCGGCCACCCGGTCGGCGCCACCGGCGCCCGCCTGATCACCACCGCCCTGCACGAGCTGGAGCGGCGGGACAAGGAATTCGCGCTGATCACGATGTGTGCGGGCGGGGCGCTCGCCACCGGCACCATCATCCAGCGCCTCTAGACCCCCTGGTCCGGGGATGGGGGAAGGCCCCGGTGGCCGGCCAGGGGAGGCCGGCCACCGGGGCCTTCGTGCGCCGGCTCAGTACCAGTGGTGGGTCTGCCAGAAGTTCCAGGCGCCGACGGGGCTGCCGTAGCGCTCGTTCATGTACTCCAGGCCCCACTTG